>JAOPVV010000255.1 GCA_025966005.1 Frankiales bacterium | reverse complement strand
GGCCGGGGGCGGGCGACGGCCGGGTGCGCCCCGGCGTGGGCCGGCCGGCCAGCAGCCAGGCCACCGGCCCGAACAGCGGGGGGAGCAGCACGACGAACCACAGCAGCTTGGGCAGGGTGCGCACCTGGGCCGCCGGTGTGCGCAGCAGGTCGAGCACGGCGTAGACCAGCAGGACCAGCGAGACGGCGTACAGGACGACCACGCTCTGAGCCTAGGCGGCTCCGGCCGCGCCAGCACCGCGGAGCACCAGCCGGCGCCGGGATCCCGGCGCCGGGCGAGGTCCTACAGGTCGGCCGTCGGGCGGACGGGCTGGGCCTGCGGCTGGGCCGGGATGTCAGCCGGCGTGGCCGCGGTCTGGCGGCCGCCCTCGAGCAGCTCGCGCACCTCGGACTCGCGGAAGCGCCGGTGGCCACCGGGGGTGCGGATGCTGCTGATCCGGCCGGCCGCGGCCCAGCGGGTGACGGTCTTCGGGTCGACCCGGAACAGCGTGGCGACCTCGCCGGGAGTCAGCAGGCGCCCGCGTCCTGTGGTGTCGTCCATGTCGCGTTCCCCCCGAGTGACCGACAGCGCCGGGATGCCGGCACTGACCCTGCAACGACAGAACCTCGCACGCGTGACGCGGTCGGACGAGTCGGACGCCTCACACGGCGAGCCCGGACAAAGCCCCGCACTGTCCCACAAGGTCGGCTGCTTGCGCTCGCACCAGGACGGGTGGGGCGCAGATGGTCCCAAAGGACCATGGTGTGACCTCGCTCACCCATCGAGACTGCGAGCGACAGACCGGTCACCCGCAGCCACCTTGGAGTCTCCCGTGCGCCCGTCCCCCCTGCTGTCCGCCGCCGCGGTGGCGGCCCTGATCGCCGCGGTCGCCGGTCCTGCCTCCGCTGCCACCGCCGCCAAGCCCGCGCAGGGCCTCGCGACCTCCGGCGTGACGCTGCTGGGCCTCGCCGCCGGCGGGCACACCCTGTCGACCGGCACGCTCGCGCTGCTGAGCGACACCCTGAAGGCGACCCCGCTGGCGCAGGTCGTCCTGACGCCGCTGACCGTCGACGGCACCGCGTACGGCCGCCAGGTCGTCAGGCCGAGCAGCGGGTCCACCAGCTCGCCGGCTCTCGACAGCACCAGCGTCGCGCCCTCCCTGCTGTCCGGCCTGCTCGCGGTCAGGGCCCCGGTGCTCACCGCCGCGGCCAGCAACCCCGACGGGGGTGCGTCCACCGAGGCGGGCAGCAGCTCGCTCGGCGGCGCCAGCCTGCTGGGCCTGCCGATGACCGTCGACGGCGCGCTCGACGTCACGTCCGTCGTCACGAAGGCGGGCTCGGTCGGCGAGCAGACCGTCAGCGTCGAGGACCTCGCCCTGCCGAGCATCGCCGACCTGCTCGCGGCCCTCGGCCTCGACGTCGTGAAGCTCCCGACCGAGGTGCTCGTCGAGCTGCTCGACGAGCTCGACCTGCTCACCACCGTCGTGACGACCGCCGACCAGGCGCTCACGGCTGCGACCGCCGGCATCCAGACCCAGATCGACGCCGCGCAGGCCGAGGTCGACCGCGCGACCACGGCCCTCGCCGCCCAGGTGGCCGAGCTGGTCGGTCCCACCAGCCAGCTGGCCGCCGCCGAGCGGGACCTGCAGACGAAGACGGCCGCCCTGCAGCCGCTGCGCGACGCCGTCACGGCCGCCCAGGCGCAGCTCGTCGTGGCGAACGCGCCGGTCACGCAGGCGACGGCCGCCCTCGACGCCGCCCTCAGCCTGCTGAGCCTGCCGGCCGGCACCCCCCTGTCCGGCGTCCCCCCGCTGAACCAGCTCGGGCTGGCGCCGCTCTACCTCGCCGTCGACACGGCGGTCGCCGCCGCGCAGTCCGCCATCACCAGCGCGACCTCGACCCTGACGACGGCCACGACCGCCCTCGCCTCCGCCCAGTCGCTGGCGGACGTCGCCGCCGCGACGGTCACCGCCCTGCGCAGCACCCTCGCGACGCTCCAGAGCGCCGTCGACAGCCTCCAGCAGGTGCTCGACGCCGCCGTGGCCGCCCTCACGAGCGTGCTGCGCGACGTCCAGCCGCTCGTCGACTCGCTGCTCGCGTCCGTCGTCGCCGTCCTGGACGGGACGCCGCTGGTCAGCCTCGACGCCCTCTCGGTCGTCAGCCGCGCCACCGCCACCTCGGCCGAGCCCGGCGACCAGACCGCGACGGTCACCGGCGGCGAGGTCGCCGGCCTGCGGGTGCTCGGCACCGACGTCCTGTCGAACGTCCTGGGCACCACGCGGGTCGACCTGCTCGACATGACCAGCGGTCAGCTCGGCGCCGTCAACGCCCTCGTCACGCAGCTCACCGGCACCCTGTCCAGCGTCCTGTCGACGGTGCCCGGCTTCCCGACCCTGTCGGTGCCCGCACCGAAGGTCGAGCTGCTCACCAAGGCCGTCCGCACCGGCGAGCTCGACGGCTTCGGCACCGCCGGCACCGACCTGCGGGCCCTGGCGATCACCCTGCCGAGCATCTCGGTGCCGTCGGCGCTGGCTCTGCCCGGTGCCGCCTCGCTGCCCGCCCTCGGCGGCATCACCCAGGTCGCCGGCCTGCTGACCAGCGCGCCGATCACGCTCGAGCTGGCCAACCTCGGCAACGCCGTCCGCTTCAGCCCGGCCGTCGCCGCCGCGGGCACGCCGACGACGGGGACGCCCACCACGGGCACCCCGACGACCGGCACCCCCGGCACCGTCGCGGTCCCGACGGCCGTCGGGACGCCGCAGCTGCCGCGCACCGGCTCCGACCAGCCGCTGGCCGCCCTCGGCCTGGCGCTGCTGGCCGGCGCCTTCGTCGCCCGCCGGCGGCGCAGCCTCGGCGAGGCCTGACGCCCTCCGCAACCCCGCGACACCAGCGCCGCCGCCTCCCGCCCTCGCGGGCAGCGGCGGCGCTCGTCGTCGCCGCCCTGACCGGGACGCCCTACCCTGGCGCCATGACCAGCGCGCCCCGTCCGACCAGCCCCGGCCGCGCCTTCCTGCTCTACAGCAGCCTGCGCCTGCTCCTGCTGCTCGTCGCGTTCGCGGTCCTGCTCGCCGTCGGCCTCGACACCGTCCTCGCGCTCGGCGGCGCCGTCCTGGCCTCGGCCCTGCTGTCCCTGGTGCTGCTGCGCAGGCAGCGCGAGGCGTTCACCGCCGCCTCGGTCGCGCGGGCCGAGCAGCGCCGGGCCGAGAAGCAGGCCCAGCGCGCTCGGCTGGACGAGACGCCCGAGCCGTAGCTCCCGCATGCCGTCCGCGTCCCCGCCCCGGCAGGAACCCGGCCGGGGGCGGCGAAGTACCTCCACGACCGTCCCTGCGCGCCGTCCGGCGCCGGGGTCGCACCCGTGGAAGGACTGCCCGTGCCCGACGCCCGTCCGGAGCGCGTCGGTCCCGACGGTGCGCCGGTCCTGCCGCTGACCGGCCTTGGGGTCCTGCTGGTGCGGGGGCGCCGGCAGGTCTGAGAGGCGAGGTCGCTGCGAGCCCGGCCCCCCGTGCGGGGGGCCGGGCTCGTGGCGTTCCCGGACAGGCCGCCGGGACCGGGCCTTGCGGAACGGGCCGATCAGCGTCCGGACAGCGAGAAGTGCTGGTAGTCCTTCAGCGTCCGGAAGTCCCCGCCCCACTCCCAGCCGACGGCCGCGAACGCGCGGACGACCGCGTCGCCGGCCAGCACCATCCCGGCTCGCGCGTCCGCCCGGTCGAGGTAGGCCCGGCCGGCAGGCGGCTCGACCGTGGTGCCGCGGACGTAGGGGTTCTGGACCGGGTTGAGGTCGAGCGCCGTGCCGTAGGCGTGCTCGGAGAACCCGGTACCGCCCGTGACCACGCGGCAGTTGTAGGCCGACGTCGCGTCCGCCGCCATCAGCCGGTCGTCGTCGGCGCCGTACTGCTCGGCCGTCACCACCTGCCGGACCGGGAATCGCGCGGCGTGCAGCCGACGGAACACCGCCACCACGTCGGACGCCACCGACGCCCGCACCACCAGCTCGCCGCGGTGCGTGCGGCCGTCGAAGCCCCAGTGCGTCAGGCCGACCAGGCGCAGGTCGGACACCGCGACGGGGCAGCCGGCGCGGTGCGAGGCGCCGAGCCGGGCGGCGGTGACCGGGGCGACCGACCAGGCGAAGGCGTCGCGGGCGGTGTGCCGGAACGGCCCGCGGGCCTCCAGCGGCACCCGCGAGGGGGCCGTCCCTCCGGCGGTCG
>JAOPVV010000250.1 GCA_025966005.1 Frankiales bacterium | reverse complement strand
GCACCGCCGCGGCCAACGACTGGCTGCAGGTCTTCCGGACCGAGCAGGTCGCTCCCGTCGGCCTCACCACCGCCGACCTCCTCGCCCTGCCCGACCTGAGCGCGTACGGCCAGCTCGAGCTCGCGGGCGGCCCGGACGTGCACGAGGTCCCGGACGCCGCCACCGCCGCCGCCGAGAGCGGTCTCGAGGTGCCGGCGGTCGCGGACCTGCCCCGAGGGGTGAGCGGCGAGCCCGTCTACCAGGTGGGCGGGCAGGTGAGCGCGACCTTCACGTTCTCGGCCGACCGGGCCGCCCGGGCCGCCGCGGACGCCGGTGAGGCGCTGCCGCCGCCCCCGCCCGGCCTGGACGGGAGCTCTCTCCGGCTCGTCGCCGGCCCCGGCGTCGCCCAGGTCTGGGACTCCGCCGCCGGCCTGCCCGCCCTCGTCGTCGGTCGCGCCGTCGCCCCCACGGCCTTCTCCTCCGGGGTCCCGTTCGACACGGCGCGCGACTACCTGCTGTCGCTGCCGGGCCTGCCGGACGACGTCGCGGCTCAGCTGCGCACGTTCACGGCGGACGGCGAGACCCTGCCGCTGCCCGTACCGGTCGACGAGGTCACCACGTCGTCCGCGCAGGTCGACGGCGTCACGGCCACCGTGCTGGTCACGCGTGACCGGACGCTCGCCGCCGTGGTGTGGGTGGACGACGGCGTCCTGACGGCCGTGGCCGGGTCGCTGGACGAGGACGAGGTCCTGACGGTCGCCCGGGGCCTGCGGTGATGGCGCCCGACCTCGCGGCCGTCGGGCGGGACGCCGCCCGCCAGCAGACAGCGCACCTGGTCGCCGCCCTGCCGTCGGCCCCCGCCGTCTGGTGCTCGGGTCTGCGCAAGCGGTACGGAGGCCAGCACGCCGTCGAGGACGTGTCGCTCGAGGTCGGCCGCGGTGAGGTCGTCGGGCTGCTCGGGCCCAACGGCGCGGCAAGACCTCCGTCATCACGATGCTGCTCGGCCTGGTCCGCCCCGACGAGGGCGAGGTGATGCTCCTCGGGCAGCCGGGGACCGATCCCGCTGCGCGGGCCCGCGTCGGCTACCTGCCCGAGTTGTTCCGCTACCAGCCCTGGCTGAGCGCGACCGAGGTGCTCACCCTGCACGTGCGCCTGTCCGGGCTCGACGTGACCGCACGTGAGCAGCAGGACTGCCTGTCGCTGGTGGGACTGGCCGAGCGGACCGGCGATCGCGTCGGCGGCTTGGCCAAGGGGATGCAGCAGCGCCTGGGCCTGGCCGTCGCGCTGGTGGCCCGCCCGGAGCTCGTCGTGCTCGACGAGCCGACCAGCGCGCTGGACCCGCTGGGCCGGGCCGACGTGCGCGACATCGTCCTGTCGCTGCGGGCGCGGGGCGTCGCGGTGCTGCTCAACTCCCACCTGATCGGCGAGGTCGAGCGGGTGTGCGACCGGGTGGTCATCCTCGACCCGCGGACGGGTGGCCGCGGGGGGCACGCTCGCCGAGCCGCTGGGCCAGCGCGAGCTGCGGCTGCGGCTGACCGGCCTGTCGGCGCAGGCGCAGGCTCGGCTGACGAGCGCCGGGACGGTCGAGCAGGCGGGCGACTGGTTCACCCTGGCGCTGCCGGCCGACGACGACGGGACGGCCGGGCCTGACCTGGTGCGTGACCTCGCTGCTCTCGGCGCGCGGGTGCACGCTGTCGAGCCGGGCCGGATCACCCTCGAGGAGCGCCTGCTTGGGATCCTGCGAGACGGCGCCGACGCCCGGGCCGGGGGCTCGCGGTGACGAGCACCCGGATCGTGCTGACGATCGCGACGCTGACCCTGCGCGAGGCGTCGCGCCGCCGGGTGATGCTCGCCCTGGCCGCGATGACCGTGGTGCTGCTGGCGCTGAGCGGCTGGGGGTTCTCGCGCCTGGCCGCGGAGTCAGGAGGCAGCGCGCTGACCAGCGGCGAGGCGCGGCTGACGGCGTCGATCGTCCTGAACCTGGTGATGTTCGGCTTCAGCCTGATCGCTGCGCTGGGCACGGCCTTCCTCGCCGGGCCCACGCTGGCGGGCGAGACCGAGTCGGGCATCGCGCTGTCCGTGCTGGCCCGGCCGGTGCGGCGCTCGGCCTTCCTGCTCGGCAAGTGGCTCGGTCTGGTCGCGTTCGGCAGCGGCTTCGTCCTGCTCGCCGGGCTGGCGCAGGTCCTGGTTGTGCGGGCCACGGTCGACTACTGGCCCCCGGCGCCCGCGACGGCCCTCGCGCTGCTCGCCGCGCAGACGACCGTGCTGCTCACGCTCGCCGTGCTGCTGTCGACCGCCGTCTCGCCGATGGCGTCGGGAGTGGTCGCGGTCGGCCTGTTCTGCACCACCTGGGTGGCCGGCGTGGTGGGCGGGGTCGGCGCGTCCCTCGGCAACGAGGCGGTGGAGCGCGTCGGCACGGTGTCGCGGGTGCTGCTGCCGACGGACGGCCTGTGGCGCGGCGCGATGCACGCCCTCCAGGACCCGTCGGCGCTGCTGCAGTTCGGCGACGGGGGCGGCCAGGCCTTCCCGTTCCTCAGCGTCGCGCCGCTGACCGTCGGCTACCTCGCGTGGGCCGCGGTCTGGGTGGCGATGGTCTGGGGCCTGGCAGCGGCGGCGTTCCTGCGCCGGGACCTCTGACCGTCGACGGCTGCCCGTCCGTGGTTCAGGACGGTCTGGCGCGGACCTCGCACCACCGGGCGTACGACGCGGCGTGCGGTGACGGGTCGCCGGCAGGCAGGACCGTCGCCGGCAGCCCGGGGACGTGCGCGTGCGCGCCCAGCGCACGGCCGACGAGCACGGCGCCGGCCCTTGCCACCGGGTGGCAGCCGGTCGCGACGTGGACGTCGCGTCCGAGCACCTGCGCCAGCTGCGCCGGCAGGGTCCCGTCGCCTGCCGTGCCACCGACGACGACGGCGCCGGCGCGACGTCCGAGGGCGCGCTCGAGGTCCTCCACGTCGCGGCGCACCGCGAAGGCGCG
>JAOPVV010000245.1 GCA_025966005.1 Frankiales bacterium | reverse complement strand
AGCCCGCGGGCGAGCCGAGCGACGCCGAGGCCGGCCAGCAGCGGCATGCCGTCGGCGGTGAGCAGGACGCTGACCCGCGACACGTCGCCGTGCACCATCCCGCCGGCGTGGGCCTCGGCCAGCGCAGCAGCCAGCGGGGCCGCGACGGTCACCACCTCCCCGGCCTCGAGGCGCCCGCGCCGGTGCAGCAGGTCGGCGACCGACCCGCCCGTGGCGTGGTCCAGGACCAGCACGCCGCCCACCACGGCGCGCAGCCGCAGCAGGTACGGCGTGCGCAGCCGCCCGAGCTCCTCCCGCAGCGCCTCGAACGGCGCCCGGTCGACGCCGTCATCCAGCCGGGCGAGCCCGACGACGTCGCCGGTCGCCCTCTCGCGGGCCCGCCACACCTCGCCCGCGGCGCTCTCGCCGGCCCTCGCCTCGAGGTCGTAGCCGGGTGGCGCCCAGGACGGGGACGACGCGGGCTCGCTCACGCTGACGAGCCAACCGGCTCCGACCGGGCCGTGCGGGTTGTCCACACCTAGGCTGCGCCCCGTGGCTGAGGTCGTCGTCGTCGGAGCAGGTCTCGCCGGGCTGGCGTGCGCCCGCCACCTCACCGCCGCCGGGGTCGAGGTGCTGGTGCTGGAGGCCGAGGACGCCGTGGGCGGTCGCGTGCGCACCGACGTCGTCGACGGGATGCTGCTCGACCGCGGCTTCCAGGTGCACAACACCGGCTACCCCGAGGCGCAGCGGGTGCTCGACCACGAGGCGCTGGACCTGCAGCGCTTCGCCGCCGGCGCTCTGGTCCGCGTCGGCGAGCGGCTGCACAAGGTCGGCCATCCCCGCAAGGTCCCCACGTGGGCGCCGTCGACGGTTCTCGCGCCGATCGGCTCGCTCCGGGACAAGGTCCTGATCGGCCGGCTCGCGGCCGAGGCGGCCCTGCACTCCCCCGACGCGCTGCTGTCGCGTCCGGAGACCTCGACCTACGACGCGCTGCGGGCCCGCGGGCTGTCCGACACGGTCATCGACCGCTTCTTCCGGCCGTTCCTGTCGGGCGTGTTCCTCGAGGACGGGCTCGCGACCAGCAGCCGCTTCTTCGACCTGGTGTGGCGCTCGTTCGCGCGCGGCAGCCAGTGCGTCCCGGAGGGCGGCATGGGGGCGATCCCGGCCCAGCTGGGGGCCGGGCTCGACGTCCGGCTGTCGACACCGGTCGCCTCGCTGGCGCAGGTCCGGGCCGACCACGCGCCGACCGCCGTCGTCGTCGCGACCGCCGCTCGCGCCGCCGCCGCGCTGGTGCCCGGTCTCGGCGTCCCCGCCGGCAGCAGCGTCACCACGCACTACCACCTGGCGCCCGAGCCGCCCGTGCGCGAGCCGGCGATCGTCCTCGACGGCGAGCGCAGCGGACCGCTCGCCAACACCGTCGTGCTCACCAACGCCGCGCCGTCCTACGCCCCCGGCCGGCACCTCGTCTCGAGCAGCGTCGTCCACGGCGACGCCTCCGAGACCGCCGTCCGTCAGCACCTCTCGCTGCTCTACGGCGTCGACGCGTCCCGCTGGGAGCACGTCGCGACGTACGACGTGCGCGACGCGCTGCCGAGCCAGGCGCCGCCGATGGGTCGCTTCCGCAGGGACGTCCGGCTCGGCGGGGGCCTGTACGTCTGCGGCGACCACCGCGACTCCGCCTCCATCCAGGGCGCGCTGGTGTCGGGGCGACGGGCAGCGACCGCGCTGCTGGCCGACCGGTCGTGAGCCACGTCCTGGCGATCGGCGGCGGGGCGTTCCGGACCTGCGAGCGCTGTGTCCGGACACCCGGGCCGCTGGTCGAGCACGCCCTGTCGCTGACCGGCGTCGAGACGCCGCGGATCACCGGCCTGTTCACCGCCACCGGCGACGACCGGGCGGACGTCGCCGGCTGGTACGCCGCCTGGGCCGGCCGGCCGGAGCGAGCCAGCCACGTCGAGCTGCTGCCGATACCGAACGTCGACGACCTGCGACGGCACGTGCTGGCCCAGGACGCCGTGTACGTCGGCGGCGGCTCGGTCGCCGGGCTGATGGTGCTGTGGCGCCTGCACGGCCTGGACGTCGTGCTGCGCGAGGCGCACGAGGCGGGGGTCGTCCTGCTCGGCACCAGCGCCGGCTCGCTGTGCTGGCACGTCGGCGGCACCACCGACTCGTTCGGGCCCGAGCTGCGGCCGTGGACCGACGGCCTGGGGCTGGTCGCCGGCTCGAACTGCCCGCACTACGACAGCGAGACGCGCCGCCGGCCGCTCTACCAGCGGCTCGTCGCCGACGGAACGCTCCCGCCCGGGTACGCCGCCGACGACGGCGTGGGCCTGCACTACGTGGACGGCGTGCTCCACGAGGCGGTCCGCGACCGCGACGGCGCGGCGGCCTGGCAGGTGGCGCCGGACGGCGAGACCCGCGTCGAGCCGCGCCTGCTCGAGCCGACGTAGCCTGGCCCCATGGACGTCCGGCGGCTGGGACTCGTGCCGTACGAGCAGGCGTGGGCCCTGCAGAAGAAGCTCCACGCCGCGGTCGTGGCCGGCGGCGAGGACGTCGCGCTGCTGCTCGAGCACCCGCCGGTCTACACCGCCGGCAAGCGCACCGAGCCCTGGGACCGGCCGGTCGACGGCACGCCCGTCGTCGAGGTCGACCGCGGCGGGAAGATCACCTGGCACGGGCCGGGGCAGGTCACCGGCTACCCGATCGTCCGGCTCGCCGACCCGGTCGACGTCATCGACTACGTGCGGCGGGTGGAGCAGCTGCTCATCGACGTCTGCGCCGAGCTCGGCCTGGCGACCGGCCGGGTCGACGGGCGTTCCGGGGTCTGGACGCCCGACGGCGCCCGCAAGGTCGCCGCGGTCGGCATCCGCGTCTCCCGCGGCGTGACGATGCACGGCTTCGCCCTGAACGCCGACCCCGACCTCACCGCGTACGCCCGGATCGTGCCGTGCGGGATCGCCGACGCGACCGTCACCTCCCTGTCGCGCGAGCTGGGGCGCGACCTCACCGTCGACGACGTGCTGCCGCTGCTCGAGGCGCGGCTGCCCGGCCTGTCGGCGGTCCCGACTGCCTGACGTCCGCGTCGGCACCGCCCGCGACGTCGAGCCGGCCCTGGCCGTCTGGCGCGCCGTGCAGGTCGACGCCAGCCAGCCGCCCGGTCAGGCGCGCACCACCCGGGCCCGCAGCGCGCTGCGCTCACCCACCTCGCTGCTGCTCGTCGCCGGCGAGCCGGTCGTGGGCATGCTGCTGGTCGAGCTCGTCGGGACACGGCTCGAGCTGACCATGCTGTTCGTGCACCCCTCGCAGCAGCGCACCGGCACCGGTCGCTCGCTCGTCACGGCGCTCGTGGGCCGCTTCCCGGCGGTGTCGGCGTGGTCGGCGGCCCCCGAGGTCTGCGAGGCGCTGGGGTTCCGGCGCACCGGCCGGGCGCGCGACGACGAGGTCGAGCTCAGCTCCTGACGAGCGCTACGCGCCCCCGGCGGCGAAGGTGCCGGTCACCACCTCACCGGCGGGCTCGTAGCGACCGACGAGCACCCCCGTCGAGGAGACCGAGCTGCTGACGAGCCGCAGCGCGGACGGCACCGTGCCGTCGGCGAAGAGCCGCTTGCCCTGCCCGAGCACGACCGGGAAGGTCAGCAGCCGCAGGTCGTCGACCAGGCCGTGCCGCAGCAGGGTCTGCAGCAGGTCGCCGCTGCCGTGCACCTGCAGCTCGGGCCCGTCCTGCTCCTTGAGCGCCGCGACCTGCTCGGCGACGTCGCCGTCGAGCAGGACCGACGGCCCCCAGGACAGCGTCGGGCGGCCTCGCGACGCGACGTACTTGGTGGCGTCGTTGAGCGGCGCGGCGCCCTCCTCCTCAGACGCGTGCGGCCAGAACGCGGCGAAGATGTCGTACGTCTTGCGGCCGAGCACGAGGTCGAAGGGCTGACCCATGAGCTCGCCCATAACCTGACCCAGGTGCTCGTCGAAGTAGGGCACCGTCCAGCCGCCGAACGGGAACCCCGCGTCGTCGTCCTCGCCCGGACCGCCCGGGGCCTGCACGACGCCGTCCAGACTGGTGAAGCTGCTCACGACCAGCCTGCGCACGATGTCCTCCTCGTCGTCGACCCGACTCGACAGTCGTTGGCAGGGGGACGCTCCGGGCCCCGCGAACTCATCGCCCTGCGGGACGCACCGGTCAGAGCTGGGGCGCCACCTCGGCGGCGACCAGCTCGAGGTGGTCGAGGTCGGACAGGTCCATGACCTGCAGGTAGAGGCGGGTGGCGCCGGCCTCGGCGAACCTCCCGATCTTGTCGACCAGCTCGGACGGCGTGCCGGCCAGTCCGTTCTCGCGCAGCTCGGCCGGCTCGCGCCCGACGGCAGCCGCTCGCCGGGCGACCTCGGCCTCGTCCTTGCCGCAGACGACGATCTGCGCGGCCGACAGCACCAGCTCGCGCCCGGTCAGCGCGCAGGCCTCGCGCACGCGCCCGAACTGCTCGGTCGTCTTCTCCAACGACCCGAAGGGCAGGTTGAACTCGTCGGCGTAGGTCGCCGCCAGCCGTGGCGTCCGCTTGGCGCCACCGCCGCCGACGATCACCGGCGGGTGCGGGCGCTGCCGCGGCTTGGCCAGGGCGGGCGACTCGACCAGTTCGTAGTGCTCGCCGCAGAAGGTGAAGGGCCCGTCGGCGTCCCACAGGCCGGTGATGACCTGCAGTTGCTCCTCGAAGCGGTCGAAGCGCTCGGCCAGCGGCGGGAACGGGATGCCGTACGCGGTGTGCTCCTGCTCGTACCAGCCGGTGCCCAGGCCGAGCTCGACCCGGCCGCCGCTCATCTGGTCGACCTGCGCGACGCTGATCGCGAGCACACTCGGGAGCCTGAACGTGCCCGCGGTGACGAGGGTCCCGAGCCGGATGGTGCTGGTGTCGCGGGCCAGCCCGGCCAGGGTAATCCACGCGTCGGTCGGCCCCGGCAGGCCGTCACCGCCCATCGTCAGGTAGTGGTCGGAGCGGAAGAACGCGTCGAAGCCGGCGTCCTCGGCGGTGCGCGCGACCGCCAGCAGCTCGTCGTAGGTGGCGCCCTGCTGGGGCTCGGTGAAGATCCGGAGGTCCATCCGCCGACCGTACGTGCCAGCCTGGGGTGTGGCCTCCCGGACCGTCGACGAGCTGGGCTCCGAACCGCGCACCGCGAGCCGCCGCACCCGGCTGCTCGTCGCCGCCGTGGTGGTGCTCGTCGTCACGGCGCTGGTGGCCGACCGGGAGCAGCGCGACCGCGAGAGCGACGAGCTGCTGGCCGCGGTGACCGCCGCCGAGGCGGTGGTGCTCGACAGCCAGCGGAGCCAGGCCGCGCTGGCCGAGTACCAGGCGGCGCTGCTGGGCGGCGACGTCCTGGCCTCCGCGCGCGCGTCCGCGTACGACCTGTTCGCCACCGACGCCCGGCGCTGGCTCCCCCGGCTCGACGCGCCCGCACGCGCGGTCGAGACGACCGGGGTCCTGCCCTGGCACGGTGACCTGCGCCGGGCCCGCGACGCGTACGCCCTGCGCCTGCAGCGGTGGGTCGAGGTCCTGGAGCGCACCGCGACGGCGCCCGAGCAGGCCCGCGAGCGCCCGGAGGAGGTCGCCCGGTCGCGCAAGCGGGCCCGCGACGCGCTGCTGGCCGTGGGCAGCGACGTCCTGGGGGAAGGCAGGACGGGCGGTCCCGGTTAGCCTCAGGTGTGACCACGGTGGGCCCTGACGGGCGCAAGATGCTCCGGCTCGAGGTGCGCAACGCGCAGACGCCGATCGAGAAGAAGCCCTCCTGGATCAAGACCCGGGCCGTGATGGGCCCGGAGTACACCGCGCTGAAGTCGCTCGTGAAAACCGAGGGCCTGCACACCGTCTGCGAGAGCGCGGGCTGCCCCAACATCTTCGAGTGCTGGGAGGACCGCGAGGCCACCTTCCTCATCGGCGGCGACCAGTGCACCCGCCGCTGCGACTTCTGCAACATCGACACCGGCAAGCCGGCCGACTACGACACCGACGAGCCGCGCCGCGTCGCCGAGTCGGTCGCCACCATGGGCCTGCGGTACGCCACCGTCACCGGGGTCGCCCGCGACGACCTGCCCGACGGCGGCGCGTGGCTGTACGCCGAGACGGTGCGGCTCATCCACGAGGCCGTGCCCGGCATCGGCGTCGAGCTGCTCATCCCCGACTTCAACGGCACCCCGGTGCTGCTCGACGAGGTGTTCGCGAGCCGTCCCGAGGTGCTCGCGCACAACGTCGAGACGGTGCCGCGCATCTTCAAGACGATCCGCCCCGGCTTCCGCTACGACCGCTCGCTCGACGTGATCACCCAGGCCCGCGCAGCCGGGCTCGTCACCAAGAGCAACCTCATCCTGGGCATGGGCGAGGAGCGCGAGGAGGTGAGCCAGGCGCTGCAGGACCTGCACGACGCGGGCTGCGAGCTGATCACCATCACCCAGTACCTGCGCCCCTCGCCGCGCCACCACCCGGTCGAGCGGTGGGTCAAGCCCGAGGAGTTCGTCGACCTGGCGCAGGAGGCCGAGGACATCGGCTTCGCCGGTGTCATGAGCGGCCCGCTGGTGCGCTCGTCGTACCGCGCCGGGCGGCTGTACGCGCAGGCCCTCGAGCGGCGGGCGAGCAGCACCGCCTGAGCCGCACACGACCGCTCCGCGACGTTCACGGTCAGGTCACACCGACGACACACGGCCCCCCCAGCCTTGGTGCTGAGCCCACCTGGAGGTCACCGTGCTGATGCACCCGCTGCGCGCCGTGAAGGTCGCCCAAGGACTGCTGCTCCCCCACGGCGGCCAGCACCGCGCCCGTCAGAACGCCTGGTCCGGCATGTCGCGCGAGGCGGCGCTGGGCCGCGACCGCCGGGAGGCCGAGCACGCGCTCGCAGTGGCCACCGCCCCGATCACGGCCAGGTCCAGCGCTGCGCGGTAGCGTCCCGGCTCATGGTCGAGCCCACGTACACGCCTGTCGTCGCGCTGGCCCGCGGGCTCTTCCGAGGTCTCGGGATCCGCTTCCACATCAGCGGCGAGGACAACGTCCCGAAGACCGGCGGCGCCGTCATGGCGATCAACCACGTGGGCTACCTCGACTTCACCTTCGCCGGCCTGGCCGCCCGCGAGAACGGGCGGCTGGTGCGCTTCATGGCCAAGAAGGAGGTCTTCGACCACAAGGTCAGCGGACCCCTGATGCGCGGCATGAAGCACATCCCGGTCGACCGCTACGGCGCCGGCGGCGACTCCTACAAGCTCGCGGTCACGGCGCTCGCGGCCGGCGAGATCGTGGGCGTGTTCCCCGAGGCGACGATCTCGACGTCGTACGAGCTGAAGGACTTCAAGACCGGCGCCGCCCGGATGGCGATGGAGGCCGGGGTGCCGCTGCTGCCGACGGTCGTCTGGGGCAGCCAGCGGATCATGACGAAGGGGCGCAAGCGCGACCTCACCCGCGGCACGCCGCTGCGGATCGTCGTCGGTGAGCCGTTCCTGCCCGCCCCGGGATCCGACCCGGTCGAGGTCACCGCCGAGCTCAAGGCCCGCATGTCGGTGCTGCTCGAGGAGGCCATCGCCACCTACCCGGGCGGCCCGCGCTCCCCCGAGGACACCTGGTGGGTCCCGGCCCGGCTCGGCGGCACAGCCCCGACCCTGGAGGAGGCCGCCGCCCGCGCGGCCGAGGTGCAGGCCCAGCGGATCGCGCGCCGGGCCCAGCGCGACGCCGGCGCAGGCGGGGTCTGACGGCTCGCCCGTAGACTCCCGCCATGCCCTCGCTCAAGCGCAAGAAGACGGCTGCCCCGCCGACGAGGGGCAGCGCCGGCAAGGGCGCCAAGGGCGCTCCCTCCAAGCCCAAGCTGCCGCGCGGCGCCCGGCTCAAGCAGGTCAAGCAGGCCTTCGCGGTCACCCGGGCGAACGACCCGAAGGTGCTCCCGATCGTCCTGGCGGCCTTCTTCGGCCCGTTCCTGCTGCTGCTGGCCATCGGCTTCGTCGTCGACCACCCCTTCTACCTGGGGTTCCTGGGCTTCCTGGTAGCGCTGGTCGTCACGGCGTTCGTGTTCGGCAAGCGGGTCCAGGCGACCGCCTACTCGCAGGTCGAGGGGCAGCTGGGCGCGGCCGCGGCCGTGCTGAACAACATGCGCGGCGACTGGCGCGTCACCCCCGCCGTGGGCTTCACCCGCGAGCAGGACCTCGTCCACCGCGTCGTCGGTCGTCCCGGCATCGTGCTGGTCGCCGAGGGCGCCCCGAACCGCAGCCGCAACCTGGTCATCACCGAGAAGAAGAAGCTGGCGCGCTTCGTCGGCGAGACCCCCGTCTACGACGTGCTGGTCGGCGACGGCGAGGGCCAGGTGCCGCTGCGCGCGCTGGAGAAGCACTTCCTCAAGCTGCCGCGCAACATCAAGGGCAAGCAGGTCAACGACCTCGACCGCAGGCTCAAGGCGATCGGCGGCGCGAGCCTGCCGGTGCCGAAGGGTCCGATGCCGCGCGGCAAGGTCCCCCGCCGCTAGCCGCCAGGCCCCACCCCGCCCGGTCGGCCGGCTCTTCCCTTCCGCGTGCGTCCTGCGGTCGGCGTTCCGGCTCCACGCTCAAGCCGCAGGACGCTACGGAAGGGGTGCGCCCGCCCGCCGGCTTGCGTCCTGCGGTCGGCGTTCCGGCTCCACGCTTGAGCCGCAGGACGCTACGGCGGGCCTGGTCAGTCGTCGTCGGCGAAGGAGCGCTTGCTCGTCGCCTTGACCACGGCCGTGCCCGCGGCCTTGTCGTGCAGCCCCCGGCCGTCGCGGTCGAAGATCAGCGCCGGCAGTAGCAGGCAGAGCAGCGCCAGGCGGACGGCCGACGGCAGGAAGCCGGGCGGACCGGCGGGCTCGGCCAGCCGCACGACCCGGATCCCGACGAGCTTCATCCCGAGCGACTGGCCGGTCAGGGCGGTCAGCAGCAGCACCTCCAGGGCGAAGGCCCCGTTGCCGGCCAGCGTCCGCTGCAGCGGCGTCGGGTCGACGACGAAGACGTTCACCAGACCGCCGATCAGGCCGCCCGCGACGAGGTCGACGAGGAAGGCCGCGACCCGCGAACCGGTCGTGGCGATCGAGCCGGCGCCCTCGGGGGGCAGCCCCAGCCGGCGACCGCGCCAGCCGTCGGGACGCGTGTCGACGCCCGCCGCTCCCAGTCCTGAGAGCCAGGTCCCCGTCCACCGCGCCATGGTGCGAGGCTAGTCGGGACCGCCCGGCCCCGCCGGTCGGGCAGGGCCTCGCGTAACCCCACGGAAACACACGCGACACCGGGGGGTCACGGCCCGCCGATAGGGTCGTGCCCGAGCCCGACACCCGCTTCGAGGAGGACGTCCTTGTTCACCAGTGCCGACGAGGTCCTGAGCTACATCAAGAAGGAAGCCGTCGAGATGGTCGACGTGCGCTTCTGCGACCTGCCCGGCGTGATGCAGCACTTCACCGTGCCCGTCGGCTCGTTCGACGAGGCCGTGTTCACCGACGGCCTGGGCTTCGACGGCTCGTCGATCCGCGGCTTCCAGCAGATCCACGAGTCCGACATGCTGCTCCTGCCCGACCCGAGCAGCGCGCGCCTGGACCCGTTCCGGGTCCGCAAGACGCTCATCATCAACTTCTTCATCCACGACCCGCTCACGGGCGAGCAGTACTCCCGCGACCCACGCAACGTGGCGAAGAAGGCCGAGGCCTACCTCAAGGGCACCGGCATCGCCGACACCGTCTTCTTCGGCGCCGAGGCCGAGTTCTACATCTTCGACTCGATCCGCTACGACTCGACGCCGCAGGGCAGCTTCTACGCGATCGACGCCAAGGCCGCCGCGTGGAACACCGGCAAGGACGAGGTCGGCGGGAACCTGGGCTACAAGCCCAGCACCAAGGGCGGCTACTTCCCCGTCTCCCCCACCGACCACTACGCCGACCTGCGCGACGAGATGGCCGTCAAGCTCGAGGCCGCCGGCATGCAGGTCGAGCGCGGTCACCACGAGGTCGGCTCGGCCGGTCAGGCGGAGATCAACTACCGCTTCGGCACGCTGCTCGAGAGCGCCGACAACCTGATGCTGTTCAAGTACAACATCAAGAACACCGCCCACGCCGCGGGCAAGACGGTCACCTTCATGCCCAAGCCGGTCATGGGCGACAACGGCTCCGGCATGCACTGCCACATGTCGCTGTGGCAGGACGGCGCTCCCCTGTTCTACGACGAGGTCGGCTACGCCGGGCTGTCGGACATGGCGCGCTACTACATTGGCGGCCTGCTCAAGCACGCCCCGTCGCTGCTGGCCTTCACCAACCCGACGGTCAACAGCTACCACCGCCTGGTGCCCGGCTTCGAGGCCCCGGTCAACCTGGTCTACAGCCAGCGCAACCGCTCCGCCTGCATCCGCATCCCGATCACCGGCTCGAACCCGAAGGCCAAGCGCCTCGAGTTCCGCTGCCCCGACCCGTCCTCGAACCCGTACCTGGCGTTCTCGGCGATGCTCATGGCCGGCCTCGACGGCATCAAGAACAAGAT
>JAOPVV010000199.1 GCA_025966005.1 Frankiales bacterium | reverse complement strand
GCTGTCGCCGATCACCACGACGGTGCGCGCCGGCAGGTCGTCCAGCGGCGCCGCCGGGGCCTGCGGCGGGACCCGGGTCGTCCAGGCCGCGCCGTCGGGCCGGCCCTCGAGGGCCTCCAGCCAGGTGTCGTCGCCGTCAGGGGTCAGCGGCTCGCGCAGGCCGAGGTTGAGGTGCACCGGCCCGGGCGGGCTCCCGAGCTCGCCGAGCGCCGCCGACAGGACCCGGCACGTCGTCGACCGCCAGGCGGCGTTGTCGCCGGCCCGCTCGCCGGGGGTGCCGAGCTCGACGAACAGCCGCACCGCGTCGCCGTACAGCGCGAGCTGGTCGACGGTCTGGTTCGCGCCGGTCCCGCGCAGCTCGGGCGGCCGGTCGGCGGTCAGCAGCAGCAGCGGGGTGCCGGAGTGGGACGCCTCCAGCACGGCCGGGTGCAGGTTGGCGGTCGCCGTCCCGGACGTCGTCACGACCGGTACCGGACGGCCCGACGCCTTGGCCAGGCCCAGGGCCAGGAACGCGGCCGACCGCTCGTCGATCCGGACGTGCAGCCGCAGCCGGCCCGCGGCGTCGGCGTCGTGCAGGGCGAAGGCCAGGGGGGCGGAGCGGGAGCCCGGGGACAGCACGGCCTCCCGGACCCCGCCGCGCACCAGCTCGTCGACCAGCACCCGCGCGAGCGCGGTCGAGGGGTTCACCGTGTCAGTCTCCCAGCAACGCGGCGCACCGGCGCGCCCGAGCGAGCCACCACGCGCGCCGCTCGGACGAGGCGGCCAGCGCCGTCAGCCGGTCGGGGTCCGGCACCACGGCCCGCACGGGCAGCGCACCGTCGACCGTCAGCAGGTCGGCGACGTCCGAGGCCATCAGGCCGGTCGTCGCGAGCCCGCAGGCGTACGGCAGGTCGGGCAGCGCGGCGGCCAGCGCGACACCGGCGCTGATGCCGACGGAGGTGTCCAGGGCGCTGCTCACCACGACCGGCAGCCCGCAGGACACGGCCACCTCGAGCGCGCGGGCCACTCCCGACAGCGGCGCGACCTTGAGCACGACGACGTCCGCCGCCCCGGCCAGCGCGACCCGTCGCGGGTCCTCCGCCTTGCGCACGCTCTCGTCCGCCGCGACCAGGACGTCGACCCCGGCGCGGGCCAGCGCCGTCCGCAGCGAGACCAGCTCGGGGACGGTCGCGCACGGCTGCTCGGCGTACTCGAGGTCGAACGGCGCCAGCGCCGTCAGCGCGGTCAGCGCCTCGTCCACCGACCAGGCCGCGTTGGCGTCGACGCGCACCCGGCCCGACGGCCCGAGGAGGGACCGGACGGCGGCCACCCGGTCGACGTCGTCGCGCAGCAGCTGCCCGGACTGGGCCACCTTCACCTTGGCCGTCGTGCAGCCCGGGAAGCGGGCCAGGACCCGCGCGACGTCGTCCCCCGCCACCGCCGGGACGGTGGCGTTGACCGGCACGGACAGCCGACGTGGCGCCGGCCAGCCGACGTGCGCGGCCTCCACCGCCGCGGCCAGCCAGCGCGACGCCTCGGCGTCGTCGTACTCGGAAAACGGCGAGAACTCGCCCCACCCGGCGGGGCCCTCGAGCAGCAGCGCCTCGCGCTCGGTGACCCCCCGGAACGGCACGCGCATCGGGATGCTGACGACGTGCGCGCGGTCGAGGTCGAGGGGCGTCATAGGGTCCGCACCATGCCACGCGACACCGTCTCCGAGATCTTCGACCCGACCCAGTGGCGGGAGGTCGCGGGCTTCGACCTGACCGACATCACCTACCACCGGCACACCGCCGAGGGGCGTGACAGCGGCGTCGTCCGGATCGCCTTCGACCGCCCGGAGGTGCGCAACGCGTTCCGGCCGCAGACGGTCGACGAGCTGTACCGGGTGCTCGACCACGCGCGCATGACACCCGACGTCGGCTGCGTGATCCTCACCGGCAACGGCCCCTAGCCCAATGTCGGGGGCTGGGCGTTCTGCTCCGGCGGCGACCAGCGGATCCGGGGACGCGACGGCTACCGCTACGCCCAGGGCGAGGGCGCCGAGACCATCGACCCGGCCCGCGCGGGTCGGCTCCACATCCTCGAGGTGCAGCGCCTCATCCGGATGATGCCCAAGGTCGTCATCTGCGTCGTGCCCGGCTGGGCGGCCGGTGGCGGGCACAGCCTGCACGTCGTCTGCGACCTGACGATCGCCAGCGAGGAGCACGCCCGCTTCAAGCAGACCGACGCCGACGTCGGCAGCTTCGACGGCGGCTACGGCTCGGCCTACCTGGCCCGCATGACCGGGCAGAAGTTCGCCCGCGAGATCTTCTTCCTCGGCCGCGAGTACACCGCCGCCCAGATGCAGCGGATGGGCGCCGTCAACGAGGTCGTCCCGCACGTCGAGCTCGAGGCGACCGCGCTCGAGTGGGCCAGGACGATCGTCGGCAAGAGCCCGACCGCCCAGCGGATGCTGAAGTACGCCTTCAACGCCGTGGACGACGGGATGGTCGGCCAGCAGGTCTTCGCCGGCGAGGCCACCCGGCTGGCGTACATGACCGACGAGGCCGTCGAGGGCCGCGACGCGTTCCTCCAGAAGCGCCCGCCGGACTGGTCCGACTACCCGTACTACTTCTGAGCGTGCTCACCCCGGTCACCGCGACGGCCGAGGCGCTGCTCCCGGCGCTCGCGGCCGCGCTCGACGGTGGACCGGCTGTCCTGCCCGTCCCTCCGGACGCCGCCCGGGTGCTGGCCGCGCTGCGCCCGGACGAGCCGCTCGAGCCCGACATAGCGCTCGTCGTGCCGACCAGCGGCTCGACCGGCGAGCCCAAGGGCGCGCTGCTGTCCGCGGCCGCCCTGCGCGCGTCGGCGCAGGCCACCGCGACCCGGCT
>JAOPVV010000184.1 GCA_025966005.1 Frankiales bacterium | reverse complement strand
GGCCAGGCCGACGCCGCACAGCGCGCCGGTGAACGCCGCCGCCGGGAGCGGTCCCAGCGGGCCGAGGGCCGCCTGCGGGGCGGCCACGATGACCAGCGTCGCGCCCAGGCCGGCGCCGGCGGCGGCGCCCAGCAGGTACGGGTCGGCGAGGGGGTTGCGGAACACGCCCTGGTAGGCCGCGCCGGCGGTGGCGAGCAGGCCGCCGACCAGTGCCGCGAGCACGACCCGCGGCAGCCGGATGTCGAGCAGGATCCGCTCGCCGACGTCGTCCAGCCCGCCGCCGACCGACACCCCGGGCAGCTGGTCGAGCAGTGTCGCCGCCACCGCGCCCAGCGGCAGCCGCACCGCGCCCATCGCCGCGCCGACGAGCAGCGAGAGCAGCAGCACCAGCGCAGCGACCAGCAGCACCCAGACGGCCCGCCGACGCGTCGGCCCCGCCGAGAACGCCGGAGCGGCAGGCGGATCAGCGGCTGCGGGACGACCGGCGACCGGGGCGGGGCGGGACACGGTCAGCGCGTCGGCGTCCCGCCGAGCGCGGCCGCCAGCACCTCGGCGAACTCCGCGATCCGCGGTCCCCAGCGGGACGCGAGGTCGTCGTCGACCTCGACGACCCGACCCTCGGTCACGGCGGGCAGGGCGGAGAAGCCGGGACGGGCGCCGAAGGTCTGCGCGGTCTGCGCGCAGCAGGCCGTGTCGGCGAGCACGACGACCTGCGGCGCGGCCTTCACCAGCGCCTCGGCCGACAGCTGCGGGTAGTCGTTGCCGGGGGCGACGTCGTCGGCGACGTTGACCAGGCCGAGGGCCTTCTCGACGCTGCCGACGAAGGTCCGCGACGTGACGGTGAACAGCGTGTCGTCGAGCTCGTGGAAGACCCGCAGCCCCTTCGCCGACGCGGGGACGGACGCGACGGCGGCCTCGACCCGCTGCTCCAGCTCGCCGACCAGCTCCTCGGCCCGGGCGCCGTTGCCGGTCGCGTCGCCGAGGGCCTCGATCTGCGCCCACGCCTCGTCCAGCGTCGACACCGCCGGCTGCACCAGGACGGTCACGTCCAGCGCGGTCAGCGCGTCGACGATGCCGCCGAGGTCGTCCGAGACGACGACGAGGTCGGGCCGGTAGCCGGCCACCGCCTCGACGTTCGGAGTGAAGCCCGACAGGTCGGTGACGGGCGCCTCGGCCGGGAAGTCGCTCTGGTCGTCGACGGCGACGACCTGCGCCCCGGCGCCGACCGCGAACAGCGTCTCGGTGGCCGTCGGCGACAGCGACACGATGCGCCCGGGACGGGCCTCGAGGGTGAGCGGTCCGGTCGCGGACGTGACCGTCACCGGGAAGGCCGAGGAGGCCGCGGCCGGCTCGGGTGCACCGACGGTCTCCGGGTCGTTGCTGCCGCAGCCGGCGACGAGGGCGAGGACGGCGGCGGCCAGCAGGGCGACGCGGGTGGTGCCGCGGGTGGGGGTGGTGGTGCGGGATGAGGTGCTCATGGCTCCAGCTCGACGGCACGGAGCTGCCTCGGCCGACGGTCCGGCCGGGGCCGCCCGCCCCGTCCTCGGGGGTGGGTGCGACCGCGACGCGTGGCAGGCGACCTGGCTCGCCCCGTCGAGGGGGGACGGCAGTTGCGGGACAGCGCCGGACTCCCACCGGACTTCGCTGCGACGTGCGCGCCGGGCAGAGCCGGCAGGCCGAGGCTACCGGCCCCCACCCCCGTCCTCCGCCCCTGCCCCTGCCCACCGGCCCGGCCCCGAGCCGCGAGCGAGCGGGACGGGCCGAGGCGGACGGGCGGGGGCGGGGCGGGGCGGGGCGGGGCGGTCAGGTCGCTGCGGTCACCGCCGGCGCGACGGTCAGGCCGTCGCCGGTCTCCGCCCGGTCGACGAGCACCTCGTCGCCGTCGCGGACCTCGCCGGACAGCAGGGCCCTCGCGAGCGTGTCGCCGATCGCCTTCTGCACCAGGCGCCGCAGGGGCCGGGCCCCGTAGACCGGGTCGAAGCCGGTCAGCGTCAGCCACTCGCGGGCGGCGTCCGACACCGTCAGGGTCAGCCGGCGGTCCTGCAGCCGGCGGGCCAGCGCACCGATCTGCAGGTCGACGATGCGCGCGAGCTCGTCGGTGCCGAGCGCGTCGAAGACGACGACCTCGTCGAGCCGGTTGAGGAACTCGGGCTTGAAGGTCGACCGCACGACCTGCAGCACCTTGTCGCGTCTCTGCTCCGCGTCGAGCAGGGGGTCGCTGATGAACGCCGACCCGAGGTTCGACGTGAGCACCAGGATCGTGTTGCGGAAGTCGACCGTGCGGCCCTGGCCGTCGGTGAGCCGGCCGTCGTCGAGCACCTGCAGCAGGACGTCGAACACGTCCGGGTGCGCCTTCTCGACCTCGTCGAGCAGGATCACGGCGTACGGCCGCCGGCGCACCGCCTCGGTGAGCTGACCGCCCGACTCGTAGCCGACGTAGCCGGGCGGCGCGCCGACCAGGCGGGCCACCGAGTGCTTCTCGCCGTACTCGCTCATGTCGATCCGGGTGAGCGCGCGCTCGTCGTCGAACAGGAAGTCGGCGAGCGCCTTGGCCAGCTCGGTCTTGCCGACACCGGTCGGTCCGAGGAACAGGAACGAGCCGGTCGGACGGTCGGGGTCGGAGATGCCGGCCCGGGCACGGCGCACGGCGTCCGAGACGGCGCGCACCGCCTCGACCTGACCCACGAGGCGGCCCCCGAGGGCCTCCTCCATGCGGAGCAGCTTGCCGGTCTCGCCCTCGAGCATCCGGCCCGCGGGGATGGCGGTCCAGGCCGAGACGACCCCGGCGATGTCGTCCGGACCCACCTGCTCCTCGACCATCCGGTCGCCGGAGGTCGCGACGTCGTTGGCCAGCGCCAGCTCCTTCTCCACCGCGGGGACGTCGGCGTACGACAGCCGTGACGCGGTCGTGAGATCGCCTTCGCGCTGGGCCCTCTCGACCTCCGTGCGCAGCTGGTCGAGGCGCTCCTTGAGCTCGCCGACCCGGTTGAGGCCGGTCTTCTCCTGCTCCCACCGCGCGGTCAGCGCCGCGAGCTCGGAGCCCCGGTCGGCCATCTCGCGGCGCAGCTGCTCGAGCCGCTCCACCGAGGCCGCGTCGGTCTCGCGCTCCAGCGCCAGCTCCTCCATCCTCATCCGGTCGACGGCGCGCTGCAGGGCGTCGATCTCGACCGGACGGCTGTCGATCTCCATGCGCAGCCGCGACGCCGCCTCGTCGACGAGGTCGATCGCCTTGTCGGGCAGGAAGCGCGCCGGGATGTAGCGGTCCGACAGGGTGGCGGCGGCGACCAGGGCGGCGTCGGAGATCTGCACCTTGTGGTGCGCCTCGTACCGGCCCTTGAGCCCGCGCAGGATGGCGACGGTGTCCTCGACGGACGGCTCGCCGACCAGCACCTGCTGGAAGCGGCGCTCGAGCGCCGGGTCCTTCTCGATGTTGGTGCGGAACTCGTCGAGCGTGGTCGCGCCGACCATCCGCAGCTCGCCACGGGCGAGCATCGGCTTGAGCATGTTGCCGGCGTCCATCGAGCCCTCGGCCTTGCCGGCGCCGACGACGGTGTGCA
This sequence comes from Frankiales bacterium, assembly GCA_025966005.1. Lineage (GTDB taxonomy): Bacteria > Actinomycetota > Actinomycetes > Mycobacteriales > SCTD01 > SCTD01. The sequence continues at coordinate 4,041 of JAOPVV010000184.1, read as the reverse complement.
TCTCGTCGAGGAACGTGATGACCTCCCCGTCGCTGCCCTTGATCTCCTCGAGCACGGCCTTGAGCCGCTCCTCGAACTGACCGCGGTACTGCGCGCCGGCCACCATCGCAGCGAGGTCCAGCGCCACGATCCGCTTGCCCCGCAGCGACTCCGGGACGTCGCCGTCGACGACGCGCTGCGCCAGCCCCTCGACCACGGCGGTCTTGCCGACCCCCGGCTCACCGATGAGCACCGGGTTGTTCTTGGTGCGCCGCGACAGCACCTGCACGACGCGCCGGATCTCGTCGTCACGCCCGATCACCGGGTCGAGCTCGCCGCGGCGGGCGCGGTCGGTGAGGTCGACGCCGTACTTCTCGAGCGCCTTGTAGGTCGACTCGGGGTCCTGCGTGGTGATGCGGCGCATGCCGCCGCGCACCTTGGCGAACGCGTCGACGAGCGCCTGCGGCAGGGCCTGCTGCTTCTTGAGCAGGTCGGCGACGTCGCCGCCGGAGTCGGCCAGCCCGACGAGCAGGTGCTCGGTCGACACGTAGTCGTCACCCACCTCGGTCGCCTTGTGCTGCGCCACCGACATGACGGCCATCAGCGACCGCGAGAGCGCCGGCGCCGCGACGGTCGAGCCGCTCGCACGCGGGATCGCCGCGAGCAGCGCCTCGGCCCGGGCGCGCACCTGCGACGGCTCCGCGCCGACCGCCGTCAGCAGCGGCCCCGCGATCCCGTCGTTCTGGTCCAGCAGCGCCAGGAGCAGGTGGACGGGTGCCACCTCGGGGTGCCCCTCCGCCGCGGCGCGGCGCACCGAGGCCGAGACGGCCTCCTGGCTGCGGGTGGTCAGGCGTTCGGCGTCCATGCTTTTCCCTCCGTGTCGTCCGGCTCGTTGCCCTCACCAACGCCCACAAGGTTGAGCCTGTTCCGCTCAGGTCCGACCGGACGGGACCCGGCTCTGGGAGCATGCCCGATCCGCCCGCCCCGCCATGAGAGGTCCGTCCCGTGCTGCTGCGCACCGCGTCGCCCGTCCTGCTGTGCCTGGTCATGCTGACGGCGTGCGGCGACGACGGGCTGTCCCGGGCGGAGTTCGTCAGCCGGGCCGAGGCGCTGTGCGGCACGGCGAACACGGCTCTCGACGACGAGCCGGAGCCGACGACGCCGCAGGAGATCCAGCCGTACTTCGAGAGCCTGCTCGCCACGGCGAGGGAGACCGCCGAGGACCTCACGGCGCTGGCCGCCGACCAGCCCGACGCCGGCGCGATCGACACCATCTTCCTCACGCCGCTGCGCGGTCAGGTCGCCGTGCTCGAGGAGTACCTGCCGAAGGTGCAGGCGGCCGTCGAGGGCGGAGAGCAGGGCCTGTCCGCCCTCGAGGAGCCCGACCTGCCGGAGGCCGACCTGGACGCCATGCGCGACTACGGCTTCGACGACTGCGTGCAGACCGCCGAGAACTGATCCGCCGAGGGCCGGCCTCACGCTGACCGGCAAGATCAGTGGCCTGGGTCGAGCAGGGCGTCCAGCCCATCGCCGGCGGCCCGTCGAGCCCGCGACGTCGGACCCGGTCGACGACGGCACGCTCCCAGCCAGCCGCACCGGGTGACCCGGACGGACCAGTGCCACTGGTCCGTCCGGGTCATCTTCGCGTCCGGACGTCTCTAGCGGCGCCGTGCCGCCTCTTCTCCGTCGGGACGCTGGGCGGCGCCCCGCCCGAGCGCCCCGTCCGCTGGAGGGACGGGGCGCTCTGCGTCGCCTGGGCGGTACGGCCGGTCGTCCTTCGTCAGGACGACCTAGCGGAAGACGACGGTGCGGGTGCCGTTGAGCAGGACCCGCCGCTCGGCGTGCGACTCGACCGCCCTGGCCAGCACGCGCGCCTCGATGTCCTGGCCGAGCCGGGCGAGCTGCTCGGTCGTGTGGGTGTGGTCGGCCCGGGCGACGTCCTGCTCGATGATCGGACCCTCGTCGAGGTCGGCCGTCACGTAGTGCGCGCTCGCGCCGATGAGCTTCACGCCGCGGGCGTGCGCCTGGGCGTAGGGGCGGGCGCCCTTGAAGCTCGGCAGGAACGAGTGGTGGATGTTGATCGCGCGGCCGGCGAGCCTCTCGCACAGGTCGGCGCTGAGCACCTGCATGTAGCGGGCCAGCACGACCAGCTCGGTCCGGGTCGACTCGACCAGCTCGAGCAGCTGCGCCTCGGCCTTGGCCTTGTCGTCGGTCGGGACGTGGTGGAACGGGACCCCGTGCCACTCGACCAGCGCGCGGGTGTCGGGGTGGTTGGAGACGACGGCCGTCAGCTCGACCGGGAGGTGCCCGGTGCGGTGGCGGAACAGCAGGTCCTGCAGGCAGTGGTCCTGCTTGGACACCATCAGCAGCGTCCGCATCGGCTGGACGGCGTCGAGGTGCCAGTCCATGCCGAACGACGTCGCGGTCGCCCCGAACGCCGCGCGCAGCTGCTCGGGGGTGACGCCGGCGTCGGCGGCGACGTGGACCCGCATGAAGAAGCGCTCGGTGTCGGGGTCGCGGTACTGCTGGCTGTCGAGGATGTTGCAGCCGGTCATGACCAGGAAGCTCGAGACGGCGTGGACGATCCCGGGGCGGTCCGGGCAGGACAGCACGAGCAGGTGCTCACCGGTGTCTGACACGTCCCAGGACGGTAGTCGTCGGCGGCGGGGGTCAGGAGCGCAGCCGGAGGGCCAGCGCCGGGCAGGCCGCGACGGCGGCCCGGGCGTGCCGGCGCAGCGACCGCGGCACCGGCTCGGGCGAGACGACCGGGTAGCCCCACTCGTCGAGCTCGACCCGCTCGGGCAGCAGCGAGGCGCACAGGCCGTGGCCGTCGCAGGCCGTCCAGTCGACACCCAGCCGGGTCACGCGGGCACCCCGTCCAGCAGCCGGCCGTCGCGGCCGCACGGGCCGCCGAGGTGGGTGCGCACGTCGTCGGCCAGGACGACCAGCGCGCTGCGGACGAGCCCCGCGACGCCGTCCGGGTGGGCGCACGCGCCACGTCCGTCGACCAGGCCGCACCAGCGCTCCAGCCGGTCGAGCGTGCCGGCCGGCGGGCGTCCCGCCGCCAGGTCGCCGAACGCGTCCGCCAGGGCCGGCAGTCCGTTGAGGCACGGTCCGCACTGCCGCGCTCCCTGGCCGGCCAGGTGGCGGACGACGCGCGCCGTCACCTCGAGCCCGCAGGCCGCGGTCGGGAGCAGCAGGACGAGCCCGGCCCCGAGAGTGCCTGCCGCAGAGCGCAACCCGGCGTGCGACAGCGGCAGGTCGGGGGACGGTGGCAGCCAGCGGCCGGCGTACCCGCCGACGAGGACGGCCTGCGGCGGCTCGACCGGACCGCCGGCGTCGTCGACGGCAGCGCCGAGCCGGGTCCCGACCGGCACCTCGACGACCTGCTGGCCCCCCCGCGGACCGTGAGCAGCAGCGTCCCCGGCTCGTCCGGGGTGCCGACCTCGCAGTGCTGCTCGAGGCCGTGCCGCGCGAGCAGGGCCAGCCCGGCGAGCGTCTCGGCGTTCGCGACGAGCCACGGACGCCTGCCGGGACCGCCGAGCGCGAGCGGCCGGTCGCGAGCGACCGGCAGGCCGGGACCACCGGTCGCCGCGGACACCACGGCGGACGTTTCGCTGCGGACGTAGCCCTCGCGCAGGCCGACCAGCCGGGTGGCGACCCGGCCGGCCGCTCGGCCAGGGCGCGACGCACGACGGCCTCGCCCTCGTGCAACGCGACGACGACCTCGCGGGCCGTCGAGCAGCCGGGCGGCGGCCTGCGCGCCGTCGAGCACCAGGTGCGGGTCGGCCTCGAGCAGCGTCCGGTCCTTGCGGCTGGCCGGCTCGCCCTCGGCCGCGTTGACGACCACCACAGGCCGACCACGGGCGTCGAGCGCCGCCTGCAGCTTGCGGACGAGCGGGAAGCCGCCGCCGCCGCGTCCGCGAAGGCCCGCGTCGGCGACCTGCTGCAGCAGGTCCTCCGGCTGCCGGGCCGGGCCGTGGACCGCGAGCGAGCCGGTCCGGGACTGCGGCCCCGGCGCACCGGCCAGCAGCCGCCGCCCCTGCGTCACGAGCCACCGCC
>JAOPVV010000181.1 GCA_025966005.1 Frankiales bacterium | reverse complement strand
CCACCGCGATGCCCGGCAGCGGCCCCATCGCCGAGCCCGGCTTGGTGCTCGTCACGCCCGGCAGCGGGGCGATCATCATCGCGCCCGTCTCGGTCTGCCACCAGGTGTCGACGATCGGGCAGCGGTCACCGCCGATGACCTTGCGGTACCACATCCAGGCCTCCGGGTTGATCGGCTCACCGACCGAGCCGAGCACCCGCAGCGAGCTCAGGTCGTGCCCGCCGGGCAGGTCGTCGCCCCACTTCATGAAGGTGCGGATCGCGGTCGGCGCGGTGTAGAGGATCGACACCCCGTACTGCTCGACGATCGACCACCAGCGGTCGCGGCCGCCGGCGTCCGGGGTGCCCTCGTACATCACCTGCGTCGCGCCGTTGGCGAGCGGGCCGTACGTCAGGTAGCTGTGGCCGGTCACCCAGCCGACGTCGGCCGTGCACCAGTAGACGTCGGTCTCGGGCTTGAGGTCGAACACCGCCCAGTGCGTGTACGCCGTCTGAGTGAGGTAGCCGCCGGAGGTGTGCAGGATGCCCTTGGGCTTGCCGGTCGTGCCGGAGGTGTAGAGCAGGAACAGCGGCTGCTCGCTGTCGAACGCCTTCGGCTCGTGCGTCTCCGGCTGGCTGTCGACGACGTCGGTCCACCACAGGTCACGGCCCTCGACCCAGTCGACGTCCTGCTTCGTGCGCTTGACGACGACGACGCTGGTGACCGACGGGCAGCGCGCGGCGGCCTCGTCGACGGCGGGCTTGAGCGCGGACGGCGCACCGCGGCGGTAGCCGCCGTCGGCGGTGATGACGACCTTGGCCTCGGCGTCGATGATCCGGTCGACCAGCGCCTGCGCGGAGAAGCCGCCGAAGATGACCGAGTGGACGGCGCCGATGCGCGCGCAGGCCAGCATCGAGATGACGGCCTCGGGGACCATCGGCAGGTAGATGACGACGCGGTCGCCGGCCTGCACGCCGAGCGACTCGAGGGCGTTGGCCGCCATCGAGACCTGGCGCAGCAGCTCGCGGTAGGTGAGGTCGCGGGTGTCGTCCGCCGGCTCGCCGACCCAGTGGATCGCGACCCGGTCGCCGTTGCCGGCGGCGACGTGGCGGTCGACGCAGTTCACCGCGACGTTCAGCCTCCCGCCGACGAACCACTTCGCGAAGGGCGGCTGCCAGTCGAGGACCTCGGTCCACGGCTCGGCCCACTCGAGCCGCTCGGCCTGCTCGGCCCAGAAGCCCAGCCGGTCCTCGCCGGCCCGCTCGTACGCCTCGGCGGTGACGTTGGCGGACGCTGCCAGGTCGGCGGGCGGGTCGAAGCGGCGGCTCTCGGTCGAGAGCGCCTCGAGACCGGACTGGGACGGCGTGCTCACGCGGATCCTCCAGGGAGACGGACAGCAGGACGTGCGTGACGACCCTCTCGTACGGCGGGGGGCGTCACAAGACCGGGGCCGACGAGCGGTCGTTCGGACGGGTCGGGCGGCGCGGGCGCCGGGCCGGTCGGCCAGAGCGCGGCGTGCGTGCGGGCAAGGATGGGCCCATGCGCCTGTTCCGAGCGGCCCGACCGCAGCACCTGCCGCTCGACCCGCCCCGGCTCGACGGCGCCGGCTGGCCCGACGCGGCCGGGGTCGGCCGTCCGTCCTTCGAGACCTCGACGTACTACGAGCTGGCCGTCCGCAACGCCTTCGAGCCGGAGGCGCACGCCGTCGCCGACCGCCTCGTCGACGAGCTGCTGCCCCGTGTCGAGACCGGCGTCAGCGGCGAGGACGCGCCGTACCTGCGCAAGACGATCCTCACCGCGGCGCGGGTCGGGGCGGGCGTCGGGATCGTCGAGCGGACCTTCCCGCCGGCCGAGCCCGGCACGGTCGACCGGGCCGTCGCCGGGGCGCTGTGGGAGGCGCGGCGCCGGCTGCCGGGCATGCAGCCCGGGTGGAGCCGGACCGCCGGGTTCTTCCTGCTGGCCGGGTTCCACGTCGTGCGCGGCGGGCCGTCCGTCGTGGACGACCTCGCGCGCGACCTGTAGGCGCACGACAGCGCCGGCCCCCCAGGGGAGCCGGCGCTGTCGGAGGTGGCAGGGCTAGTGCTCGAGCGCCTGCCGGTGGGCGCCCGACCCGGTCAGGGAGCGGACCTCCATCTCGGCGTACTTGGCCGCGTTGTACTCCTTGCTCGTGACGGTCCCGAGGTAGCCGAGCAGGAACGACAGCGGGATCGAGGCGAGGCCGGGGTTGGCCAGCGGGAAGTAGCTGAAGTCGACGTCCTTGAGCATCGACGTCGGCAGGCCCGAGACGGCCGGCGAGAACACGATCAACGTGATCGTGATGATCAGGCCGCCGTAGATGCTCCACAGGCAGCCGCGGGTGTTGAAGCGCTTCCAGAACAGCGAGTACAGGATCGTCGGCAGGTTCGCGGACGCCGCGACGGCGAACGCGAGGGCGACGAGGAACGCGATGTTCTGGCCGTTGGCGGCGATGCCGCCGAGGATCGCGACCGCGCCGACCACGACCGCGGCGATGCGTGCGACCCGCACCTCCTTGCCCGCAGGGGCGTTGCCCTTGTGGATGACCTGCGCGTAGATGTCGTGCGCGAACGAGGCCGACGCGGTGATGGTCAGCCCGGCCACGACGGCCAGGATCGTCGCGAAGGCGACGGCCGAGATGATGCCGAGCAGCAGCGTCCCGCCGAGCTCGAAGGCCAGCAGCGGCGCGGCCGAGTTGGCGCCACCGGGGGCAGCGCTGATCCGCTCGGTGCCGACGAGCGCAGCGGCGCCGTAGCCCAGGGTCAGGGTGAACAGGTAGAACAGGCCGATCAGCCAGATCGCCCAGACCACGGACTTGCGGGCCTCCTTGGCCGTCGGGACCGTGTAGAAGCGCATGAGGATGTGCGGCAGCCCGGCGGTGCCGAGCACGAGGGCCAGCGACAGCGACACGAAGTCGAGGCGGCTGATCCCGTCGACGCCGTACTTCGCGCCGGGCTCCAGCGCCGCGCCGGCGTCGGCGCCCGCACCGAGCAGCTCGGAGAAGTTGAAGCCGTACTTGCCGAGCACCCGCACCGACATCAGCGCGGCGCCCGAGATGAGCAGCACCGCCTTGATGATCTGGACGTACGTCGTGCCCTTCATACCGCCGATGAGGACGTAGGCGATCATCAGGACGCCGACCAGCGCGATGACGACGGACTGCCCACCGCGGCCGTTGATGTTCAGCAGCAGCGCGACCAGGCCGCCCGCTCCGGCCATCTGGGCCAGCAGGTAGAAGAACGAGACGACCAGCGTGGACGTCGCCGCAGCCGTGCGGACCGGCCGTTCCCGCATCCGGAACGCGAGCACGTCGGCCATCGTGAAGCGGCCGGTGTTGCGGAGCAGCTCGGCGACGAGCAGCAGGGCGACGAGCCAGGCGACGAGGAAGCCGATGCTGTAGAGGAAGCCGTCGTAGCCGGTCAGCGCGATGGCCCCGGCGATGCCGAGGAAGGACGCGGCCGACAGGTAGTCACCCGAGATGGCGACGCCGTTCTGCCGTCCGGAGAAGGCGGCGCCGCCGGTGTACATGTCGGCGGCGCTCTTGTTGGTCTTGCTGGCCCGCAGCACCAGCGTCAGCGTCACGGCGACGAAGCCGAGGAAGATGGCGAGGTTCAGCGCAGGGCTGCCGACGGCCTCGGTGTCCTGGGCCAGGACCGTCCCGGCCAGCACGGCGCTCACCGCCCGCCCTCGAACTCGTGGCGGATCTTCTCGGAGACCGGGTCGAGCACCTTGTTGGCGTGGCGGATGTAGAGCGCCGTGATGCCGAACGTGGTGAGGAACTGCAGCAGGCCGGCGATCAGCCCGACGTTGACGTTGCCGATGACCGGCTCGGCCATGAAGTCGGACGCGTAGGCCGCGAGGGCCACGTACAGGAAGTACCAGACGAGCGCGGCGGCGGCGACGGGGATGACCCACCCGCGGTAGCGGCGCCGCAGCTCCTGGAACTCCGGTGACTCCTGGACGGCGAGGTACTTCTCCTCCTCGGCCGTGTACGTCGAGCGGTGCCGCTCGGACTGGGTGCTGCTCACGGGTCTCCTCCGTCGCTGGCTGCTGTGACCCGGGTCACGCTAGGGAGCGGCGGCGCTGCGCGGGAGCCCTCTGCGCGCGCGGTGCGCCCGTGGGTGGGGAGGCTGCGACGAGCGGTCCGGCGACGTCGATGAGCGGTACGTCCTCAGCGACGCAGACCGAGCGACTCCGGTGCGTGCAGGCGCAGCATCGTACGGCCGACGCCGGCTGGGACGCGGCTGCGGGTGGCCAGCGAGACGCCGACCATCACGGCGAAGGCGATCGGCACGGTCCACGCGGCCGGCTGCGCGAGCAGGGCGGCGGGCCAGCCGCGGTCGGCGACGCCGGCCAGGGTCGACAGCACCGCGGCCGCCGAGAGCCCGCCACCGACGACCAGTCCTGCGGCCGCCCCCGGTGGGGTGAGCCCGCGCCACCAGATGCCGAGCACCAGCAGCGGGCAGAACGTCGACGCCGCCATGGCGAAGGCCAGCCCGACGACCTGGCTGACGGGCAGGCTGGTCGCGGCGAGCGCGAGCAGCAGCGGCACGACCGCGGCGACGACCGTGGCCCGCCGGAAGTCGCGCACGGTGCCGCGCAGCACGTCCTGCACGAGCACCCCGGCGGTCGACACGAGCAGGCCGGACGACGTCGACAGGAACGCCGCGAATGCCCCGGCGACCAGCAGCGCCTCCATGAGGTCGCCGAGCACGCCGCCCAGCAGGGCCCCCGGCAGTGCGAGCACCACGGCGTCGGTGCGTCCGGTCAGCAGCAGCTCGGGGGCGTAGAGGCGTCCGAGTGCGCCGTACAGGGCGGGCAGCAGGTAGAACACGCCGAGCAGGCCGAGCACCACCAGGGTGGTCCGCCGGGCGGCGGCGCCGTCCGGGTTGGTGTAGAAGCGGACCAGCACGTGGGGCAGCCCCATCGTGCCGAGGAACGTCGCGAGCACCAGGGCGTACGTCGCGTACAGCGGGTGCTCCAGGCCCCCTGCGCCCGACAGCGGCCGCGCCCAGGTGTCGCCGGTGGAGCGCTCGATCCGGTCGACGTGCGGCACCTCCGCGCCGGCCGGGAACACCACCGTCCCAGGGCCCAGCCGCGCCGGCCCCGGCTCGAGCACCCGGTCGCGGCCGTCCGTCTCGACGACGACGGTCCGCTCGACGACGTCGACCAGCACGGGGCCGTCGAGCCGCACCGAGGTCGTCTCGCGGAACACCGGGCCGGCCGGTCCGGCGAGGTCGGGGGCGCCGTCGCCCTGCCAGGCCAGCAGGAGGAACAGCGCCGGCACCGACAGCGCCGTGAGCTTCAGCCAGTACTGGAACGCCTGCACGAAGGTCGCGCTGCGCATGCCGCCACCGGCCACGTTGACGGTCACCACGACCGCGACGAGCACCGCGCCGGCCCACGCCGGCGCGCCCGTCGTCGCCCGCAGCGTGAGGCCCGCGCCCTGCAGCTGCGGCACCAGGTACAGCCAGCCGATCGCGACGACGAGCACGCTGGCGAGCCGTCGCACCGCCGCCGACCCCAGCCGTGCCTCGGCGAAGTCGGGCACGGTGTAGGCCCCCGACCGCCGCAGCGGAGCGGCCACCAGCAGCAGCAGGACGAGGTAGCCGGCGACGAAGCCGACCGGGTACCAGAGCATGTCGGCGCCGTAGGCGTAGACCAGACCGGCGACGCCGAGGAAGGACGCGGCCGACAGGTACTCGCCGCCGATCGCGCTGGCGTTCCACAGCGGCGACACCGCGCGCGAGGCGACCATGAAGTCGCTGGTGGTGCGGGCCAGCCGCAGGCCGTACACGCCGATGCCCAGCGTGAGCACGACGACGACCGCGACCGCCGCGACGTCGAAGGACGTGTTCACGACCGCTCGACCAGCTCGACGAAGTCGCGCTCGTTGCGCTCGGCGAGCCGGACGTACAGCCAGCCGCCGCCCCACAGCGCCGGGTACACCAGCCCGCCGAGCACCAGCCAGGGCAGGGCGACCCCGAGCACCTCGGTGTCGCGGGTGCCGGGCGCGACGGCGAACAGCAGCGGCAGACCGCCGAGCAGGCAGCCGAACACGGCGGCCAGCCGCAGCCCCAGCGTCAGCTGGGCGCGCACCAGCGAGCGGATGAGCAGCTCGCCGACGACGTCCTGCTCGTCGAGGGCCGCCAGCGCCTGCCGGCCCGGCGGACGGCGGACGGCGGTGGTGCGCGGGCTGGTGACGGCGACCCGGCGCGGGACGTCGTCGGTCACCGGACCGCCCCCCTCACCGGACGGCCCCCCTCACCGGTCGACCCGGCTCATGCGCGGGACTCGCGGGCCCGCCGGACGAGCCGGTCCTTCAGCTCGCGGGTGTGCCGCCGGCTCACCGGGATGGTGGCGGCGTGCGGTCCGCTGCCGATGCACACGGCGTTGCCGCCGCCGGGCTCGACCCGCAGCTCGGTGATGTGCGCGGCGGCGACCAGGAACGAGCGGTGCACCCGCACGAAGCCGCGGGCCGCCCAGCGCTGCTCGAGCGTCGCCATCGCGATGCGCACGAGGTGGCTGCCCTCGGCGGTGTGCAGCCGGGCGTAGTCGCCCTGCGCCTCGACGAACAGCACGTCGGCGATGGTGACGAAGCGCGTCACCCCGCCGAGCTCGACGGGGATCGTCTCGTCGTCGTGCCCGGCCGGCGGCGCGGCGGGGGTGATGCGGTCGAGCGCGTCGGAGAGCCGGTCCGACCGCACCGGCTTGAGCAGGTAGTCGACGGCCCGCAGCGCGAACGCGTCGACCGCAGCGCCTTCGTGGGCCGTGACGAACACGATCGCCGGCGGCTGCGCGAAGCGCGCGAGCACCCGGGCCAGGTCGAGGCCGGACAGCCCCGGCATCCGGATGTCGAGGAACACCGCGTCGACCGGCGTGGCCTCCAGCTCCTGCAGCGCCGTCATCGCGTCCCCGGCGGTGCGGACCTCGGCCACCCGCGGGTCGGCGCGCAGCAGGTAGGCCAGCTCGTCGAGCGCCGGCGGCTCGTCGTCCACCGCGAGGACCGTCAGCCCGACCGCCGCGACGGTCACGGCGCGCTCACCCCGGCGTGCCACTTCGGCACCCGGATGGTCACCTTCGTGCCGGCGCCCAGGGCGGTCTCGACGAGCAGGCCGTGGTCGTCGCCGTAGACCGCGCGCAGCCGTGCGTCGACGTTCGCCATCCCGATCGAGTCCCCGTCCGCCGTCCCGGCCAGCACCGCGCGGATCCGCTCGGGGTCGCTGCCGACCCCGTCGTCCTCCACCGTGATCCTGCACTGCGCCCCGTCGTCCTCGGCGACGACGGTGACGGTGCCGCGACCGCGGCCGTGCTCCAGGCCGTGCTGGACGGCGTTCTCGACCAGCGGCTGCAGGCACAGGTCGGGCACCGCGACCGGGAGCACCTCGGGGGCCACGCGCAGGACGACCTGCAGCCGCTCCCCGAAGCGGGCCCGCTCGAGCAGCAGGTAGCGGTCGATCGACCGCAGCTCCTCGGCCAGGGTGGTGAACTCACCGTGCGTCTGGCTGGAGTAGCGGGTGAAGTCGGCGAACTCCAGCAGCAGCTCGCGGGCCCGCTCGGGGTCGGTGCGGACGAACGACGCGATCGCGGTGAGGGCGTTGTAGACGAAGTGCGGGCTGATCTGCGCCCGCAGTGCCCGGACCTGCGCCTCCGCCAGGCGCGAGCGCGACTCGTCGAGCTCGGCCAACTCGAGCTGGCCCGACACCCAGCGCGCCACCTCGCCGGCGGCCCGCACCAGCCCGGGGCCGGCGTCGGTGTCGTACGCGGTGAGCGTCCCGACGACGCGGTCGTCGAGCACCAGCGGGCAGACGACGGCCGACCGGACCGGGCAGTCCGGGTCGCCGCAGGTCACCCGCTGCACGGTCGTGCGCCCGCGCTGCAGGGCGTCGGTCGCCAGGTCGTGCGCGACCGGCGCGTGGTGCTGGCCGGTGCCGTCCCACGCCAGGAGCCGCTCGGTGTCGGTCATCGCCACCGCGGCGCTGCCGAGCAGCGCGCGCAGGTGGCCGGCGCTGCGGGTCGCGGCGTCGACCGTCAGCCCGGCGCGCAGCGGAGGCGACGCCAGCGACGCCTCGTGCAGCGCCGCGTGGGTGGCGCGCTCGGCGGTGGTGCCGAAGGCTCGACGCCCGCCGACCGCGCGCCACAGCACCACGCCGGGGACCACGAGGACCACGGCGACCACGGCGACAGCCAGCGCGTCCACGGCCGGAGGGTAGGCCCGCGACGTCAGGAAGCGCGCGCGTAGACGACCAGGTCGTCGCGGTAGCTGCCGGCGCGGCGGTCGACGTCCCCGCCGCAGGTCACGAGCCGCAGCCCGTCACCGGTGACGACGTCGAAGGTCGGGAAGGCGTCCTTCGCGTGCTGCTCGACCCGCTCGACCACGTAGGTCCGGACGGCGCCGTCGGCGGTGCGCACCGTCACCTCGTCGCCGGCCGTCAGCTCGCCGAGGCGGAAGACGACCGCCGGGCCGGACGTGCTGTCGCGGTGCCGAGCAGCAGCAGGACCCCGAGGGCGGCGAGGGCCAGCAGCGCCTCGTCAGGCCGAGGCGCGCCGCCGCACCGCCACGGCGGTGCCGGCCAGGGCCGCACCGGCGAGCAGGGCCACGGCCGCC
>JAOPVV010000155.1 GCA_025966005.1 Frankiales bacterium | reverse complement strand
AGCACGGATCGCCGCCGCCCGGGCCGCGCTGGACGATGCCTCGGCCGTCGTCACTTCCGCCCTGACGCCCGCGCAGACCCGGCGCAGCCGCCGGGCGCAGGCCGCCGAGGCCCCCGTCGTGTCGCTGGTCGAGGCGGCGGGCGCGGGCTACCCGCAGGGGTACGCGCCCACCGGGGAGGTGCTGGCCGGGCTCGCGTCCTGGTACGGCCCGGGCTTCGTCGGCAGCCCGACCGCGTCGGGCTCCCCGTACGACCCGGAGCGGATGACCTGCGCGCACAAGACGCTCCGGCTCGGCACCGTGGTGCGGGTGTCGGCCCGCGGCCGGTCGGTGAGCTGCCTGGTGAACGACCGCGGCCCGTACGTCGGTCCGCGCATCCTCGACATGTCGCGCGCCGGCTCCCGGGCGCTGGGGTTCGACGGGGTGCAGCAGGTCGTCGTCGAGGTGCTGGCGGCGGCGCCGGCCGGTCAGTCGAGCAGCAGGTAGCCGCGGAACAAGTCGCTGCCCAGCGCGACCTCCTGGACGTCCCGGAAGCCGGCCCGCTCCGCGTACGAGCGCAGCACGGCCGGCCGCATCACGGTGCCGGTGCCCTCCGAACCGGGTTCGGACAGCCCGACCGGCAGGCAGTGCAGGACGCTGAACGCGTAGAAGACCCGCTCGAGGTCGTCACCCGGGGCGGCGAAGGACTCGGCGACCCGCTCGTCGACGACCAGGACCGTGCCGTCCTCACCGGCCAGGCGTCCCATCGCCGCCAGCGCCTCCACCGGCGCCGCCAGGTCGTGCACCATCTCGACGGCCAGGACCAGGTCGTACGGCCCGGCGTCCAGGTCGGGGTCGGTGACGTCGGCCTCGGCGAAGCGGACCCGGCCCTGCACCCCGCGGGCCTTCGCGTGCCGGCGGGCCTCCCGCACCGACGCCGCGTCGAGGTCGAAGCCGTCGACGCGCAGCTCGGGGAACAGCTCGGCCAGCCGGATCGCCGCCCAGCCGACACCGCACCCGACCTCGGCCACGTGGGCGCCGGGGTGCAGCAGCCGCGCCGTCAGCCCGTCGACGGCCTCGATCCAGCCCTCGAGCTCGTTGGCGAAGACCGGCCGGTTCTGCGCGCCCTGCGCGTCGTGCAGCCCGTAGGCCGAGTACGGCACCCCGCCGCCGGAGCGGAACGCCTCGAGCAGCGCGGGCAGCTGCGTGGCGCACAGCACGGGGAACGCCGCGAAGGCCGCGACGTACGAGGGGTCCTCGGGGTCGAGCAGGCAGCGGGCGACCGGTTCCTCGAGCCGGTACCGGCGCTGGTCGGCCGGCAGGTCCTGGTCGTCGCAGACCAGCACGTCCGCGACCGCCTGCTGCTCCAGCCACTCGCGGGCGTAGCGCGGCGCGACCTGCCGGCGCGCCGCCAGCTCAGGGGCACGCAGGGCCCGTCCGCGCAGCGGCGAGTAGAGGTCGAGCCGGCGCCCGAGCTCGACCGTCGTCATTTCCAGCGCCGCCAGCCCGCCGGCGAGCAGGCGGTCAGCGAAGGCGGCGGCCCGGTCCTCGACCGGGTCGGACCGGTGGACGACCTGCAGGTCGTCGGTGGACGTCGTCGCGGACATCGGGGGCCTCCTGCCCGGCCGCGGCGCGGGACTCCGTCCAGCGGCCCGCCCGCGAGCGTAGGCCGGTGGCAGGCCGGCGGGAAGCCCTCACTCGTCGGGCAGCATCTCGCTCGTGACGACCTCGTGCCGGACGAGGTAGACCGACAGGAACGCCTGCGCGGTGGCCACCAGCGGCAGCGCGATCAGAGCGCCGACGGGGCCCACCAGCGCCAGCCCGGCGATCGCGGCGACGAAGCCCACGGCCGGGTGGATGCTCATCGTCCGGGCCGACAGCGGCGGCGACAGCACGTAGTTCTCGATCTGCTGGTAGACGGTGATGAAGGCCAGCACCAGCAGCGCGGTGCGCGGTCCCTGCGCCAGGGCGACGCCGAGCGGCAGCAGGCCGGCGAGGTAGATGCCGACCGCCGGGATGAACTGCGAGACGGCGCCGACCCAGATGGCCAGTGTGACGGCGAAGGGCACGTCGAGCACGAGCAGCGCGACGGCGTGCGCGACCGTGGACACGACGGCCAGCACGGTGCGGAAGTAGACGTAGCCGGCCGTCCGGTCGATGGCGATCTCCCAGGCCCGCAGCACTTCCCGCTGTCGGTGCTGCGGCAGGACCGAACAGACCGCGAGGCGCAGCCGCGGCCCGTCCTTGGCGAAGAAGAACGTCAGCGTCGCGACCGTCAGCAGCTGCAGCACCAGGCCGAGCACGGTCGCGCCGAAGCCGAGCGCGCCCTCCGCGAGGGTCCGTCCGACCTGCCCGGCGGTGCCGACCGAGCCGGCGACGTCGGTCTCGCTGAGGTCGAGCCCGAGCTCCCGCTCGAGGTAGGCCGCCGCGCGCGAGGTGTAGGTCGGCAGCTCGTCGACCAGCTCGGTCACCTGGCGCACGACGATCGTGCCGAGCAGCACGCAGAACGCCGCCACCACGGTCAGCAGCCCGAGGTAGACCAGCAGCGTCCCCCGCCCGCGAGGCACGCCCCGACGGCCCAGCGCGTCGACCGCCGGCTCGATGGCGAAGCCCGCGAACAGGCTGAACAGCACCAGCACGAGCAGGCCGCGCAGCCGCTCCAGCGCCCACAGGCCGGCCAGCAGGGCGAAGACCGACAGCACTGCGGTGATCGCGACCTGGCGCAGCCGGACAGCGAAGCGGTCGCCCACGACCCGCGACGTCACCTGCTCGCCCACGGCACCTCCCGCACGACCCCGCGCGCGGCGGGAGGTCACCGTACGACCTGCGCCTCTGCCCCGCGAGTAGCGTCCGCGACGTGCTGACCGGTGAGCGCGTGGTCCTGCGTCCCTTCCGCCCCGACGACCGCGAGCCGGTCTGGCGGTCGCGGCTCGACCCCCTGACCTGGGCCCGCACGACGGAGGCGCCGTACGCCCCGGAGACGCTCGAGGAGCACCACGCCCGGATGTCGCAGCCGCGGGGCGGGGACGGCGCGGCCGAGTTCGCCGTCGACCTCGACGGAGTGCTGGTCGGACGGGCGGCGCTGTTCCACGTCGACCCGCTCGCGCGCACGGCTGAGGTCGGGCTGCAGGTCCCGCCCGGCCACCAGGGGCAGGGCATCGGCAAGGACGTCCTGCGGGTGCTGCTCGGCTTCGCCTTCCGGACGCGCAACCTGCGCCGGGCGCACCTGGAGACCCTCGCGTCGAACGCGCCGGCGCTGCGCTGCTACGCCGCCGTCGGGTTCGTCGAGCAGGGCCGGCTGCGGCAGCACGCCTGGGTCGAGGGCGCCTACGACGACGTGGTGCTGATGGCCGTGCTGCGGGACGAGCCCGCTCAGACCTCGAGCCCGAGCAGGTAGGCCCGCTCGGAGAGCGCCTCCCACCGGGCCCTCACGTGGCGGGCGTCGTCGAGGGCGTGGTGCAGCCCGGACGCCTGCCGCGGCAGCGGCGGCCGGCCGAGGTGCTCCCAGAGCTGGCGCACGTCCATGGTGAAGCGCGGGATGCTGCGCGGCAGCTCGGGCATCGCGCCCCACAACTGGCACAGCGCGACGTGGTCGTAGGCGCCGTACCAGGCCCACAGCACCGGCTCGTCGCCGAGGAACTCGAGCAGGCCGGCGCGCAGCTGCTCGCGGGTCATCCAGGCCGGGTCGCCCGGCGGCGGCAGCTGCGGCAGGACGTTGCGCTTCACCCACGGGTGCGCCGTCTGCGGATCGAACTCGCTGCTCACGGCGTAGAACTCGCGGCCGTTCTCGGCCACGGCGCCGAGCGAGACCAGCCCGATCTCGGGTGCCGTCGTCGCGAACTCGCCGTCGTACCAGACCCTCATCGGCCCATCCTGCCGTGACCCGACGTGGTCCCGGGAAGGCCGCCGGCCGATAGCGTCCGCCGCATGACGTTCTCCATCGTGGCGCGCAGCGCCGACGGCGCCTCGTGGGGCGTGGTCGTGGCCAGCAGGTTCCTGGCCGCTGGGGCGGTCGTGCCCGGCGCGCGGGCCGGCGTCGGGGCGATCGCCACCCAGTCCTTCGCCAACCTGCGCTACGTGCCGGACGGACTGGCGCTGCTGGCCGACGGGCTGCCGGCGCAGCAGGTGCTGGACCGGCTGACGGCCGCCGACGGGCTGCGCGCCCAGCGTCAGGCCGGCGTCGTGGACCGCCACGGCGGTGCGGCCGCGTTCACCGGCGACGAGTGCATCTCGTGGGCCGGCAGCACGACCGGTCCCGACCACAGCGCCCAGGGCACCTGCCTGGCCGGTCCCGGGGTCGTCGACCGGATGTCGCAGGCGTTCATCGCCAGCGGCGGGACGACGGCGCTGGCCCGGCGACTGCTGGCCGCGCTGGTCGCGGGCGACGACGCGGGCGGCGACCGGCGCGGACGCCAGAGCGCGGGACTGCTGGTCGTCACCGAGGGCGGCGGCTACGGCGGCGGCAGCGATGTCGCGGTCGACCTCCGCGTCGACGACCACGTCGCCCCGGTCGGCGAGCTGGGGCGGCTGCTCGGCCTGCACGAGCTGCACTTCGGCGAGCCCGAGGACCTGCGCCTGCTCGAGGGCGGGACCGCTGCCGAGGTGGACGCGCTGCTGCGCCGGCTCGGCCACGACGGCGACCAGCCGCTCGACGACCGACTGGCCGCCTGGGCCGGCTGGGAGGACTACGAGGAGCGGCTCGTGCCCGGATCGATGGACGGCCTGGTGCTCGGCAAGCTGCGTGAGGCTGCGGCGTGAGCGTGCTCGCGCTCGACGTCGGCACCACCGGCGTGACCGCCCTGGTGGTCGGTGAGGACGGCGGCGTCCTGCGCCGCGGCTACCAGGAGTTCCCCCAGCACTTCCCGCAGCCGGGCTGGGTCGAGCACGAGCCGGAGGAGATCTGGCAGGCCGTGCTGGCCGCCGCCCGCGCCGCGACGGCCGGCTCGCCCTCGCACGGCATCACCTGCATCGGGGTCACCGACCAGCGCGAGACCGTCGTGCTGTGGGACCGCGAGACGCTCGCCGCCCCTCGCCGGGCGATCGTCTGGCAGGACCGGCGGACCACGGCGCTGTGCGAGCGGCTCAAGGACGCCGGCCACGAGCCGCGGGTCGCCGAGCTGACCGGGCTGCGGCTCGACCCGTACTTCACGGCGACCAAGCTGCTGTGGCTGGCCGAGCAGGACCCGGCCGCCTGGCAGGGCGTGCTGGACGGCAAGACCGCGGTGGGCACGGTGGACTCGTACGTCGTGACCCGCCTGACCGGGGGCCGCCGGCACGTCACCGACGCCTCGAACGCCAGCCGGACGCTGCTGTTCGACCTGCGCACCGGGGCGTGGAGCGACGAGCTCTGCGAGCTGTTCGGCGTCCCGCGGTCGGCGCTGCCCGAGGTCGTCCCGTCCTACGGCGAGGTCGGCCGCACCGACCCGCGCGCCTTCCTCGGCCTCGACGTGCCCGTCGCCGGGATCGCGGGCGACCAGCAGGCGGCGCTGTTCGGGCAGGGCTGCTACGACCCGGGCCGCAGCAAGTGCACCTACGGCACCGGCTCGTTCGTGCTCGTCAACACCGGGCGCGTCCCCGTCCTGTCCGACCGGCTGCTCACGACCGTCGCGTGGATGGAGCCCGACGGCTCGCTGGTCTACGCGCTCGAGGGCGCGGTGTTCGTGACCGGCGCGGCGGTGCAGTGGCTGCGCGACGGCCTGCAGGTCATCGGCAGCGCGTCGGAGGTCGAGGCGCTGGCCCGGACCGTCCCGGACAGCGACGGCGTGGTGTTCGTCCCCGCGCTCACCGGCCTCGGTGCCCCGCACTGGGACCCCGACGCGCGGGGCACCCTGCTCGGGATCAGCCGCGGCACCACCCGCGCCCACCTGGCCCGCGCGACCCTGGACGCGATCGCCTTCCAGGTCCGCGACGTCGTGGACGCGATGACCGCCGAGGCCGGACTGGCGGTGCCCGCCCTGCAGGTCGACGGCGGGGCGTCGGCGAACGACCTGCTCTGCCAGCTGCAGGCCGACCAGCTCGGGGTGCCCGTGCAGCGCCCGCGCGTGCTCGAGACGACCGCGCTCGGGGCGGCCTTCCTCGCCGGGCTCGGCACCGGCGTGTGGTCCTCGCCGGACGAGCTCGTCGACACCTGGCAGCTCGAGCGGCGGTTCCAGCCGGCCGGCGGCGTGCGCGACGACGGCTCCCACGCCCGCTGGTCGCGGGCGGTCGAGCGCGCCAAGGGCTGGGCCCCGTGAGCGGGTCCCCGTGAGCAGCTGGGACGACGTCCGCCGCCTCGCGCTGGCGCTGCCGGGCACCAGCGAGAAGATCACCGGCGACGGCACGGCGCAGTGGCGGGTCGGCACGGTGCTGTTCGTCTGGGAGCGGCCGCTGCGCACGTCCGACCTGGCCGCCCTGGGCGACGCCGCACCCACCGGGCCGGTGCTCGCGGCGCGGGTCCCGGACGTCAGCGCGAAGGAGGCGCTCCTGGCGGACGGCGGCTCCGCCCTGTTCAGCACCCCGCACTTCGACGGCTACCCGATCGTGCTGGCGCAGCTCGACCTGGTCGACGACGCTCTGCTGGAGGAGCTCGTCGTCGAGGCCTGGCGGTGCCGGGCCGGCAAGCGCCTGCTCGCCGCCTTCGACGACCAGGCCTGAAGGCGCCCCGTCGGTCCCACCACCCCGCCCGAACCGTTCGTCCAGGCCCCTTCCGGCGAACGGTTCGGGCGGGGTAGTGCGGGTGGGGTGGGGTGGGTGGTGGGTTCTTGGTCAGCCGCAGGCGGGGGCGAGCGGCAGCGGCGGCGGGACGCCGATGCCGGGCATGCCGAGGCCGACGCCCGGGGTGACCGGCAGCCGGCCTCCCTCCCACGCGTCGCCGGCGAGGGTGCGACGGTGCGACAGCAGGGGCCCCTCGGCCTGCAGGTAGTGCGGGGCGCCGCGGGTGACCACGACCTCGACGACGTCCCCGGGCCGGACTCCGGGGACCCCGGCCAGGTGCACCAGGCGGTTGTCGCGGGCCCGGCCGGTGAGCCGGTCGCCGGTGTCCTTGCGGCCCTCGCCCTGGCTGACCAGCACCTCGACGGTGCGGCCGACCTGCGCCCGCATCTCCTCCAGCGCGATCCGGTCCTGGAGCACGACCAGCCGCTCGTACCGCTCCTGCACCACGGCCTTCGGCAGCGGCGGCAGGCCGGCGGCCGGGGTGCCGGGCCGGGGGCTGTACTGGAACGTGAACGCGCCGGCGAACCGGGAGGCCTCGACGACGCGCAAGGTGTCCTCGAAGTCGGCGTCGGTCTCGGTCGGGAAGCCCACGATGATGTCGGTGGTGATCGCGGCGTCCGGGATCTGCGTCCGCACCCGGTCCAGGATGCCGAGGAAGCGCTCGCTGCGGTACGACCGGCGCATCGCCTTGAGCACCGCGTCCGACCCGGACTGGAGCGGCATGTGCAGCGACGGGCAGACCGCGGGCGTCTCGGCCATCGCGGTGATGACGTCGTCGGTGAAGTCGGGCGGGTGCGGGCTGGTAAAGGGGATCCGCTCGAGCCCCGTGCGGCCGACGGTCCGCAGGAGCTTGCCGAAGGCGTCGCGGTCGCCGAAGGAGCGGCCGTAGGAGTTGACGTTCTGGCCGAGCAGGGTCACCTCGAGCACGCCCTGCCCGACGAGCACCTCGACCTCGCGCAGGACGTCGCCGGGGCGGCGGTCCTGCTCGCCGCCCCGCAGCGACGGCACGATGCAGAAGGTGCAGGTGTTGTCGCAGCCCACGCTGATCGACACCCAGGCCGAGTACGTCGACTCGCGCCGCGCCGGCAGCGTCGACGGGAAGACCTCGAGCGCCTCGAGCAGCTCGACCTGCGACTGCTCCTCGACGCGGGCCCGCTCGAGCAGCACCGGCAGCGACCCGACGTTGTGGGTGCCAAACACGACGTCGACCCACGGCGCCCTCGTGGTGATCAGTCCCTGGTCCTTCTGCGCCAGGCAGCCGCCGACCGCGATCTGCATGCCCGGGGTGCGGTCCTTGACCGGCTTGAGGTGGCCGAGGTTGCCGTACAGCCGGTTGTCGGCGTTCTCGCGGACCGCGCAGGTGTTGAACACGACGACGTCCGGGGTGCTCTCGGGCTGGGCCGGGACGTAGCCGGCGGCGTCGAGCAGGCCGGAGATGCGCTCGCTGTCGTGCACGTTCATCTGACACCCGTAGGTGCGCACCTCGTAGGTCCTGCTCACCCGACCAGCGTAGGCGCGCGGGCCGGGGTACGCTCGGGGCCGAGGGGAGTACTCCCACGCGCTGCTCCGGTCAGTACGGACGTCTCTGCACGTCCCCGGACAGCGGCCCGCGTCGCGGGTGGAGGAGACCTCGGACCGTCGTCCCGGAGCTCTCGTGCACCTCGCCCAGTCCGTCACCACCGTCGCCACGCCCGGCCTGTGGGCCGCCACGATCGGCGCCGTCCTCCTGCTGCTCGTCGTCGACTTCCTCGTCACGCGCAAGCCGCACGAGGTCTCGATGAAGGAGGCGGCCGGGTGGTCGGCCTTCTACGTCGCACTGCCGCTCGCGTTCGGCGCCTACGTCTGGTCGCGCTTCGGCCAGACGACCGGCGTCGAGTACCTCACCGGCTACCTCGTCGAGAAGTCGCTGTCCGTCGACAACCTGTTCGTCTTCATGCTGCTGCTGGGCGCCTTCGCCGTGCCCGTCGCGTTGCAGCAGCGGGTGCTGCTGTACGGGATCGTCGGCGCGCTGCTCCTGCGGGGCGTGTTCATCGCCCTCGGCGCCGCCGCTCTGGACCGCCTGTCGTTCGCGTTCCTGCTGTTCGGCGCGGTGCTGCTGGCCACGGCGGTGAAGGTCCTGCGCGACCAGCGCAAGGGGCACGGCCACGCCGTGGACGTCGACGCGATGCGCTCGGTCCGCCTGCTGCGACGGGTCATGCCGGTGACCACCGACTACCGCGGACCGCGCCTGTTCGTGCGCGAGCACGGCGTCCGCGCGGCGACGCCCTTCGCGCTCGTCGTCATGGCCGTCCTGGCCACCGACGTCGTCTTCGCCGTCGACTCGGTGCCGGCGGTGTACGGCATCACGGGCGACCCGTTCCTCGTGTTCGCGACCAACGCGTTCGCGCTGCTCGGCCTGCGGGCGCTGTACTTCGTGCTCCAGGGCGCCCTCGCCAAGCTCGTGCACCTCGGCTACGGGCTGGCCGCGATCCTCGGCTTCATCGGCGTGAAGCTCGTCCTGCACTGGGCGCACGGCGTTTGGTC
>JAOPVV010000124.1 GCA_025966005.1 Frankiales bacterium | reverse complement strand
GGCCAGCACGAGCGGCTCCGTGGCGCGGACGGCGTGGCGCCACAGCGCGCGCTCGAGCACCGCGGCGCAGCGGGCGTCGCCCTTGACCTGGGCCTCGTCCGCACTCGCCGTCCGTCGCACGCGCACCGCCGGCGCGAGGTCGTCGGCGGTCGCCTGCGTCACCTGCACCTCGCCGAGCGCCGGGAGCACCTCCTGGACGTAGGCGAGGAACGCCCGGTTCGGTCCGACGACGAGCACGCCGGTCGCCGCCAGCCGGGCCCGGTGCGCGTAGAGCAGGTACGCCGCGCGGTGCAGCCCGACCGCCGTCTTCCCGGTCCCGGGGGCGCCCTGGACGCAGACGGTCTGCTCGAGCGGCGCGCGCACCAGCAGGTCCTGCTCGGGCTGGACGGTCGCGACGATGTCGCGCATCGGACCGCTGCGCGGCCGCTCGATCTCCTGCAGCAGCAGCCTGCTGACCGCCTCCCCCCCGGAGAGCCGGTCGTCCTCGTAGGCGGTCAGGACGCCGTCGCGGAACCCGAACCGGCGGCGCAGGGCGATGCCCTGCCGGTCCTGGGCCGACGCGCGGTAGTAGGCACCGCTGACCGGCGCGCGCCAGTCGACGACGACGGGCTCGCCGTCGGTGCCGCTGACGTGCCGCCGTCCGACGTGGAAGACCTCGCGCGCCTCGGTGTCGAGGCGGCCGAAGAACAGCGGCGTCACGCCGTCGTCGAGCAGCTGGTCGAAGCGCCGGGCCAGGGTCGCCGCGAGCGCCCGGGTGGTGAGCTCGTCGTTCCCCCAGGCGTTCTGGGTGTCGAGCAGCGTCCTGGTGTGCTCGCGCATCCGCGCCAGGTCGGCCCGCGCGCGGGCCAGGTGGGCGCGTTCGGCGAGCAGCACGCGGTGGGCCTCGGGCACGGCGGAGCCTCCGGACGGGATCGGGGGCCCACCTACCCGGCAGCACGTGCCGGGGCGGGGTCGGGCGGGGCGGACGAACCTACCCCGCAGGCCCCGGTCCCCGTGACCGGGCTGCCGGGTTCACGTGGGCAGGCACGGGGGACGCTCTGCCCAACCCGGGCCTGAGCAGGAGGGCCACATGGCGACCGTGCCGCCGCACAGCATCGTGTCCGGAGTCGACTACGCGGTCGCCACGCTGGGCGGCGTGCCTCCCGGCGACGACGAGGCGGCCTTCGACGGGGTCGTCGAGCTCGCCCTCACCTACGGCCCGGCCGGCGGCGACGTGCGGCACGAGCAGGTCGTCCACGGCGTCGGGCTGGTGTCCGAGGGCGGCATCTTCGTCCACGAGAAGGACGACCACGGCAAGGACCTGCGCCGCTGGCGGGTCAGCCGTCGCGAGGGCGGCGGCTGGGTGGCCCGCCAGGGCCTGTACTGACCGGGTCCCCGCCCGCGGCCAAACTCGGTCCGGTGGTCGGGCTCGGTCCGACGGTCGCGCGCAGCCGGTCCAGCAGGTCGTCGAGGGTCTGCAGGTCGGCGTCGCTGAAGGCGCTGAACACCTGCCGCAGGTCGCCGGCGTGCACCGACGACGCCCGCTCGAGCAGGTCCGCCCCCTGGGCGGTCAGCGCCGCGAACGCGACCCGACGGTCCGTCGGGCACGCGACCCGCTCGACCAGCCCGGCGTCGATCATCCGGTCGAGCAGCCGCGTGATGCCGCCGCTCGTGAGCGCCACCTGCTGGGCCAGCGAGCCCATGCTGACCTGAGAGCCGTCGGCCCTGCTGATCCGCAGCAGCACCTCGAACCAGGTCTGCGGGACGCCGGCCTGCTGCTCGAGCGAGCGGCCGAGCTGCCTGCCCAGGTGGCTGTGCGCCTCGACGAGCCGGCCGTAGGTGGTGATGAGCGCGTCGTCTGCCGGAGCCTGTGCCATCCCAGGACCTTACTCGTCAGAGGTTGACCAGGAAGACATCTGGCGTACCGTGGCTGATCAGTAGTTGAGACCTCAACCAAAGGAGACGCACGTGAGGCTGGCCATCATCGGAGTCGGGACGGTCGGCGGCGGCCTGGCCGCAGCCGCCGTCGGCGCAGGGCACGACGTGGTCGTGTCGGCGACCGACCCGGCCCGCGCCCAGGAGCGCGCTGCGACCTCGGGCGCCACCGCGGCGTCCGGCAACGTCGACGCCGTGCAGCAGTCCGACGTCGTCGTGCTCGCCGTGCCCCACGCCGCCGTCGCCGGCATCGTCACCGAGCTCGGCGCGGCGCTGGACGGCAAGGTCGTCGTCGACGCGACGAACCCGCTGAACGACAGCTACAGCGACCTGACGACCTCGGGCGTCTCTGCGGCCGAGCAGCTCCAGCAGCAGGTGCCGCAGGCGAGGGTCGTCAAGGCCCTCAACACCGTGTTCGCCTCGCGCTACGCCGCCCCGACCGAGGGCGGCGTACCGGTCGACGCCCTGCTCGCGGGCGACGACGAGCGGGCCAAGACCACCGTCGCGAGGCTGGTCGCGTCGCTCGGGCTGCGGCCGGTCGACGCCGGAGCCCTGCGGATGGCCCGGACGCTGGAGGAGCTGGCGTTCCTCAACATCTCGCTGAACGCGACCCACGGCTGGACCTGGCAGAGCGCCTTCCAGCTCGTCGGCCCGCAGGCACCGGCCGCGTCATGAGCAGCGTGAACCCGGTCCGGCTCAACCACGCGGTGCTGTTCGTCGCCGACCTGGAGCGCGCCGAGCGCTTCTACACCGAGGTGATCGGCATGGTCGTGGCCGCGCGCGAGCCACGGGCGAACGCCGCGTTCCTGCGCCTGCCCCGCTCGGGCAACCACCACGACCTGGGGCTGTTCGGCGTCGGAACGAGCGCGCCGCCCAAGCGCCAGGGCGGGATCGGCCTCTACCACCTGGCGTGGCAGGTCGACACGGTCGACGAGCTCGTCGAGGCGCGGTACGTGCTGGCGAACGCCGGCGCCCTCGGCGGCGAGAGCAGCCACGGCGCGACCAAGAGCGTCTACGGCGTCGACCCGGACGGCAACGAGCTCGAGGTCATGTGGATGCTGCCGCGGGAGGCGTGGGGGGAGTACGAGGGCACGGCGCCCGTGGACCGTCTCGACCTGGAGGCCGAGCTCGACCGCTGGTCCGGCGTCCGCACCGCCGGGCAGATCGTCGCCGGGACGGCTGCCCCGTGACCGGCGCCCCCGCGGCGACCAGCTTCCCGTCGCCCGTCGTGGCGGCCGCCGGGTCCACCGACCCGGTGGCGCCGCTGGTCGTGCTGCTGCACGGCCGCGGCAGCCACGAGCGGGAGATCCTCGCGCTGGCCGACCACCTCCCGGCCGGGCCGGCGTACGTGGCCGTGCGCGCGCCGATCGCCGAGGGCGGTGGGTACGCGTGGTTCGCCAACCGCGGCACGGGCCGGCCGGTGGCGGAGTCCCTGCGCGCCACGACGGACTGGTTCCGCGCATGGCTCGACCGGGTCGCGCCGACCGGCCGGCCGGTCGTGCTGGTCGGGTTCAGCGGGGGTGCGGCGTTCGCCGGGGGACTGCTGCTCGACGACCCGGCCCGCTACGCCGGGGCGGCCCTGCTGTACGGGACGCTGCCGTTCGACGCCGGGGTCCCGACCACGCCGGGACGGCTCGCCGCCGTACCGGTCCTCGTCGCGCAGGGCGAGCAGGACACCGTCATCCCGCGCGAGCTGCTCGACCGGACCTGGACCTACCTGCTCGGGTCGTCGGGAGCGACGACCACCGCCCGGCGCGACCCGGGCGGGCACGGGATCACGCCCGCGACGCTGGCCGCGGTCGGGGACTGGCTGAGCGACCGGCTGCTCCCGGCCTGATGGGTGTCCGAGGGGGGAGTTGAACCCCCACGTCCTTTCGGACACAGCGACCTCAACGCTGCGCGTCTGCCATTCCGCCACTCGGACGAGTGCGACCGGTGACGTGCACCGGACCGGCTAGACGATAGCGGAACTCCGCAGCGGGCTAGGTTCGCCCCATGACCCACGTGGACCCGCAGGAGGAGGTCGTCGAGCTCTGCCGCGACCTCATCCGCTTCGAGAGCGTCAACGACGGCACCGGACGCGGCAAGGGTGAGCGCGAGGCCGCGGAGTACGCCGCCGCGAAGCTGGCGGAGGTGGGGCTCGACCCGCAGGTCTTCGAGTCGGCCCCGAACCGGACCAGCGTGGTCACCAGGATCGAGGGCGAGGACCGCAGCCGCCCGGCGCTGCTCATCCACGGCCACCTGGACGTCGTGCCCGCCCAGCCCGAGGACTGGACGTACGACCCGTTCGCCGGGGAGATCGCCGACGGGATGCTCTGGGGGCGCGGTGCGGTCGACATGCTCGACATGGACGCGATGACGCTGGCCGTCGTCCGCGACCGGATGCGCACCGGCCGCAAGCCCGCTCGGGACGTCGTGCTCGCCCTGGTGGCCGACGAGGAGGCCGGCGGCGTCTTGGGCGCGCAGTGGCTGGTCCAGAACCAGCCGCAGCTGTTCGAGGGCTGCACCGAGGCCATCAGCGAGGTCGGCGGCTTCTCGTTGAGCATCGACGACGACCTGCGGCTGTACATGGTCGAGACCGCCCAGAAGGGCATGGCGTGGATGCGCCTGACGGCGGCCGGGACCGCCGGGCACGGCTCGATGGTCAACCAGGACAACGCCGTGACCGCACTGTGCGAGGCGGTCGCCCGCCTGGGTCGGCACGAGTTCCCCGTCCACATGACCCGGACGGTCCGGGCCTTCCTCGACGAGGTCAGCGGCGCGTTCGGCCTCGAGCTGGACGCCGACGACGTCGAGGGCACGATCGCCAAGCTCGGTCCGCTGGCCCGGATCGTCGGGGCGACCCTGCGCAACAGCGCGGCGCCGACCATGCTCGACGCCGGCTACAAGCACAACGTCATTCCCGGCACCGCCCACGCGATGGTCGACGGCCGCTACCTGCCCGGCCACGAGGCCGACTTCGAGCGCGAGCTCGACGCGGTCCTCGGCCCCGACATCGTCCGGGAGTACACGCACTACGACATCGCGCTCGAGACCGAGTTCGAGGGGGAGCTCGTCGAGGCCATGCAGCGCTCTCTCGTGGCGCACGACCCGGGCGCGCGCGCCGTCCCCTACATGCTCTCGGGCGGCACCGACGCCAAGAGCTTCAGCCGGCTGGGGATGCGCTGCTTCGGCTTCTCGCCGCTGCGCCTGCCGGCCGACCTCGACTTCTCCGGCATGTTCCACGGCGTCGACGAACGGGTGCCGCTCGCCTCCCTCGCCTTCGGCGTACGGGTGCTGGACCGCTTCCTCGACGAGTGCTGAGCCGCTAGGTCGCGAGCGGGGGCAGACCCGGCTGGACGCGCCGGCGGACGGTCACCGTGCGGCGGCCGTCCGCGCTGATCTGGTGCGTCGCGAGCTCCCAGCCGCCGAACTCGGCATGGATCGCCAGCACGTGACGGGCGGTCTCACGGTCGGTGTCCGCGGGGATCTGCACCGCCCGGTACTCGTAGTCCACCCGCGCATGGTGCCACCGCGAGCGCGGCTCAGTCCTCCAGGTCGTCGGACGTCCAGCGCGACGTGCGCTCGGGGTAGCCGATCGCCGGAGCCGAGACGTCGTCGAGCGCCGACCTGATCTCCGGGGGCAGCTCGACCTGCTCGGCCGCCAGCGACGCCTGCAGCTGAGCCGCGGTGCGGGCGCCGACGATCGGCGCGACCACGCCCGGCCGGTCGCGGACCCAGGCCAGCGCCACGGCGACGGGGGAGACCCCGAGCCCGTCGGCGGCGGTGAGGACGGAGTCGACGACGGACGCCGCGGCGTCCTCCAGGTAGGCCTCGACGAAGCCGGAGAAGTGCGCGGACGCGCCGCGGCTGTCGGCGGGCGAGCCGTTGCGGTACTTCCCGGTCAGCACCCCGCGGCCCAGCGGCGACCACGGCAGCAGCCCGATGCCGAGCTCGGCGGCGGCGGGGACGACCTCGCGCTCGACACCCCGCTGCAGCAGCGAGTACTCGACCTGGTCCGACACCAGCGGCGCGCGGCCCGGCCAGCAGCGCTGGTGGGTCGCGGTCGTGGCGAGCTGCCAGCCGGAGTAGTTGGAGACGCCGGCGTAGCGCACCTTGCCCGAGGCGACCGCGGTGTCGAGGGCCGCCATCGCCTCCTCCCACGGCGTCACCGGGTCCCACGCGTGCAGCTGCCACAGGTCGACGTGGTCGAGCTGCAGCCGGCGCAGCGACGCGTCGAGGGCGGAGAGCAGGTGGCCGCGGGAGGTGCCGCGGCCCATCGGACCGGGACCGGTCACGCCGTACGCCTTGGTCGCGACCAGCACCTCGTCGCGGTCGACGACCTCGGCCAGCAGCCGGCCCAGCACCCGCTCGCTCTCGCCACCGGCGTAGACGTCGGCGGTGTCGACCAGGGTGCCGCCCGCCTCGTGGAAGGCGATGAGCTGGGCGGCCGCGTCGTCCTCGTCGGTGTCGCGCCCCCACGTCATGGTGCCGAGGGCCAGACGGGACACGACCAGGCCGCTGCGACCGAGATGACGCTGCTTCACGGCTGCGAAACTAGCTGTCGCCGATCGTGGATACCCTCGCGCCACACCGACCACCAAGGAGCGCACCGTGAAGCTCGGCCTGAACCTCGGCTACTGGGGAGCCGGCAACGACGCCGACAACCTCGCCCTCGCGATCGAGGCCGACCGCCTCGGCTACTCGGTCGCCTGGGCCGCGGAGGCCTACGGCTCCGACGCCGCCACCGTCCTGGCCTGGGTCGGCGCGCAGACCACGACCATCGACATCGGCGCGGCCATCTTCCAGATCCCCGGTCGTACCCCGGCCAACTGCGCGATGACCGCCGCCACCCTCGACACGCTGTCGGGCGGCCGCTTCCGCCTGGGCCTCGGCGTCTCCGGCCCCCAGGTGTCCGAGGGCTGGCACGGCGTGCGCTTCGACAAGCCGCTGGCCCGCACCCGCGAGTACAGCGACATCGTCAAGCTGGCGCTGTCACGCCAGAAGGTGAAGTACGACGGCCAGCACTATGTCCTGCCGCTGCCCGACGGCCCCGGCAAGCCGCTCCAGCTCACCGTCCACCCGGTGCGCGAGCACATCCCGATGTACCTCGCGGCCGTCGGCCCGAAGAACCTCGAGCTGTCCGGCGAGCTGTTCGACGGCTGGCTGGCGATCTTCTACTCGCCCGAGTACGCCAAGGAGTCGCTCGCCTCGATCGAGACCGGCCGCGCCAAGGTCGGCAAGACGATGGACGGCTTCGACGTCGTCCCGACCATGCCGCTGGTCGTCGGCGACGACGTCCAGGCCTGCGCCGCGATGGTCAAGTGGTACGCCGCGCTGTACGTCGGCGGCATGGGCAGCCGGGAGAAGAACTTCTACAACCAGCTCGCGGTCCGGATGGGCTTCGACGAGGCCGCGCGGAAGATCCAGGACAAGTACCTCGCCCGCGACTACGACGGCGCGGCCGCCGAGGTGCCCGACGAGTTCGTCGACCAGACGGCGCTGCTCGGCAGCAAGGACCGCATCGCCGAGAAGATGCAGGCCCTCAAGGCCAGCGGCGTCACGACGCTGACGGTCTCGCCGTTCGGCGCCACGCAGGCGGACAAGATCGCCAGCCTGCGCACCGCCGTCGAAGCCGCCGAGAAGGCCGGCGTCTGAGGCACTCCCAGGCGGCGCTGCTCGGCGTGGCCCAGGGGGTGGCCGAGGTCGTCCCCGTCTCCTCGAGTGCCCAGCTCGCACTGCTGCCGTGGCTCACGGGCTGGCCGCAGCCGGCGGACCGCACCGGCTTCGCGGCCGGGCTGCACGCCGGCTCCTGCGTCGGGATCGCGGCGGTGGTCGGCGTGCCCGACCGGCGCACCCTGGCCCT
>JAOPVV010000106.1 GCA_025966005.1 Frankiales bacterium | reverse complement strand
ACCGCGGACGTGCCGCGCGACGAGCTCCTGGCCGGGCAGCGGCTGTGGGCGACCGTCGACAGCCCGCGGGTGCGCGACGTCGACCAGCAGGTCCTGGTCGACGCGGTCGCGCCGTTGCGCCGCACGAACCCGCCCGTCGTGCTCAGCTCGCACCTGCCTCCGGCGCACGACGCGTTCTCGCAGCTGCTGGCCACGCTGCCCGACGCGCCGGACGCACCGCCGTTCGTCGGTCCGGACCAGGCGGCCCTGGAGCAGCTGCTCGCGCAGTTCGGGCCCGCCTCCGTCTGACGCGGCCCGGCCGGGCGATGACTTCCGGTCCGCCCGGCCGTCTCTGAGGCATGAGCAGGCTCCGGGTCCACATCAGCACCTCGCTCGACGGCTACGTCGCGGGCCCGCGCCCGACCCTGGAGCACCCGCTCGGCGAGGGCGGTGAGGCGCTGCACGAGTGGGCGTTCGCGCTCACGGCCGTCCGCGAGCTCCACGGCATGCAGGGCGGCAGCACCAACGCGAGCACGCCGGTCCTGCAGGAGGAGCTCGGGAACGTCGGAGCCGAGATCATGGGCCGCGGCAAGTTCGGTCCCCCGGGCGGCGGGCCCTGGGGCGAGGACCCCTGGCGCGGCTGGTGGGGGGACGACCCTCCGTTCCACAAGCCGGTCTTCGTCCTGACCCACCACCCGCGCGAGCCGCTGACCCTGTCGGACACGACGTTCACCTTCGTCACCGACGGGATCGAGTCGGCGCTGGAGCAGGCGAGGCAGGCGGCCCGGGGCAAGGACGTGAGCGTCGGAGGCGGTGCGGACGTGATCGACCAGTACCTCGCCGCCGGCCTCGTCGACCAGCTCGAGCTGCACGTCGTCCCGGTCCTGCTCGGCGGCGGCGCCCGCCTGCTCGAGGCCGTCGGCCCAGGACCCAGGCTCGAGCAGCTGAGGGTCGTCGACGCGCCCGGGGTCACCCACCTCACGTACCGCGTCGTGAGCTGACCGGGCCCGTCCCCGGCCAGTTCGTCGCGGGAACCGCGCCCCTGCAGCTACTCCCGCAGGACCTTGGCCATCGGCCGGCCCCTGGCCAGCTCGTCGACCAGCTTGTCCAGGTAGCGGATCTTCTGCATCAGCGGGTCGTCGACGTCCTCGACGCGCACCCCGCACACCGTCCCGGTGATCGACGAGGCACGTGGGTGGAGCTGCACGTCGGCGAACAGGTCCTCGAAGGTCGTGCCCGCGGCCAGGCGGCCCTGCAGACCCGCCTCGTCGAGACCGGTCAGCCAGTGGATGACCTGGTGCAGCTCGGACGTCGTGCGCCCCTTCTTCTCGACCTTGGTCACGTAGTGCGGGTACACCGACGCGAAGCTGGTCGTGAAGATCCGGGCCACCCGTCAAACCTCGTGCGCCGTTGCGCCCCTGGAGCCCTTGGACCAGGGACAGTCACCAGCGCACGGACGGTCTGCGGAGTCCGAGGTCGGACGGCCGGCCCCGACGCTGCCCGTCACGTCCACCCGGACCGTGGCCGCCCGATCGGACGTCGGGTCCGGAGCACTAGCGGACGGTGACGCTGCTGCTGACCGTCTTCAGGACCGTGCTGCCGGAGTACCAGACGAGCTTCAGCGCGTGCCTCCCAGGCGTCGCCGGGGCGGACCCGCTGACGTCGTAGCCGCCGTGCCGGGTCATCACGTGCGTGGTGCTGACCCTCTTGCCGTCGACGAACGCCACGACCCTCTCGTCCATGGCGGTCGGGCACCCGGCCGCCCCGAGGCCGGCGACCTTCGCGCACCTGTCCCGGGTGTCGAGGACGCCGTCGCGGTCGGTGTCGGGGCAGCCGCCCGACGCGGCCGGGCCCTTCGCGCGCGGGCAGGCGTCGACGACGTCCGGCACGCCGTCGCGGTCCGCGTCGGCGGTGAGGGTCGTGACCTTCGCGGTGAGGGTGTAGCCCACCGACGGCGCACCCACCTGCGACGGGACGACCTGGACGGCCAGGTCGCGGTGCGCCCAGGGGACGGTGACCGTGACGGAGCCGGCCGCGCTCTCGACGTCCTGGCCGGACCCGCCCTTGACCACGAGGCCGAGCGCCGAGGACGGGTCGTCCCAGGCCACGGTGACCGCGACGGTGGCCTGCCTGCTGATCGGCAGCGGAACCTGGTGGACGTTGCCCACCGCGGGGACGAGCGGGATGCCCTGCGTCGAGGTGTCCGCCGGCGTGAAGGTGTTGCCCCCCTCGTGCTCGAGGCGCAGCGTGCGCGTCGTCGACGTCGTGGCCATGGGCGCGTCCTTCGGCCCGCCGACCGCCGGTGGAGCCGCCAGACGCAGCGCCCCGGTCGCGGGAGCGCGGTCCAGCGAGGTGACCCAGTCCTTGGTGCGGACGTGCACGCCGGTCGCGGCGAAGACGGAGTACGGCGGCTGGACCCGCTGGCTGGCGAGGTAGCTGCGCGGGATCGTGAAGGAGACCGTGCCCGCCTCGGTGTCCCAGGTCGAGGTGCCGGCAGGCATGACGTAGCGCCCACCGGAGTCGATCGTCTGGACCTCGCTGCTGGTGCCCTGCGTCGGGACGAACGAGTCGAACCTGCGTCCGCCGACGTAGAGCCCGTAGCCGGTGACGCGGCCACCGTCCGTGGTCGGCCAGAGCTCGTCGAGCTGGAGGGTCGCCCGGACGGCGTCCGGCGTGACCGAGGCGGTGAGACCGGTGATGTCCGTCATCGCTGCCGTGCCGTCACCCGTGGGGTCGGCCGTCGAGCCGCTGCGCCGGGTCGGTGCGGCCTGCGTGGAGACCCGGGCGGCGGTCGCGCTCCAGCTCACCCGGCCGGGCACCGTCCCGGCCGTGCCGAGGCTCAGCCGTGGAGCGGTCGTCGCGACGGTGCCCGGCTGCCAGTCGGTCTCCTCGGCGCCGGGCAAGGCGCCCCAGTCCGGCTGCGGGCAGTCCTCCGGCCGGCCCGTCGGGGACGCGTACCAGTGGTCCTGCGGGTTCTGCACCTGGAAGGCGCTGAGCCCGTCGCCGGCCGCGTCGTTCGGGACGAGCACGTCCTTCGCGTCGACCGTGCCGTCACCGTTGACGTCCAGGAAGCTGCTCATGCGCAGGGCGAAGCCCTCGACGTCGAGCGTGGAGACGCACTTGGCCAGGTCCACCGGGTCCGAGCTGTAGGCCATGATGTCGTTCGTCGGTGTCGGGCCCCAGGGACCGTCGGCGCCGTCGCCCACGTGTCCGAGGGTGAGGCAGTGCCCGGTCTCGTGGGCGACCAGGTCGTAGAGCGAGAAGAAGTCGGTCCTGCCGGGGACCGGGTCTACCGCGCCGTTGACCGAGAAGCAGACCTGGCCGCCCGGGCCGTCGCACCGGTGGACGTAGATGCCGCCGAGCTCGCCGTGGTGGCCGTCGAAGCCGGGACGGTCGTGCCACGCGGCCATGCTGAACGGGTCGGCGATCGAGCCGCACGGGGCGCCGTCCTCGCCGGTGATGCCGAGCTCGCCGGCGAAGGCGACCGGGTCGATGCCGATGCCGATGCCGCCGGCCGGGTTGGTGGCCAGCACGACGATCTTCGGCTGGACCAGCCGGACGGCCTGGGTCGGCAGGCCGTTGGCGTCGACCGGGACGAGCTTGGTCGTGACGTTGAACTGCACGCCCCTGGCCAGCCAGTCCAGGTTCATCTGCGTCGCGAGCTGCTCGATGCCGCCGCCCCACATCTCCACGGCCTGGCGCATGACCCGCATGTCGCGCTCGGCGGCCGGCGACACCGGCACCAGGACCGCGACGTTCACCTGCGGCGAGTCGAGCGCGTTCAACCCGACCTTCATGTGGAAGCAGTCGTTGTCCGGGTTCGCCTCGTCGCGGTCGACGATGCAGCCTGCCGGGAGGTTGCCGTCCCCGAACTGGGCGCCGGCGTAACCGGCAGATGCACCGGCCAGCCGGCCGGGCGCCGGCGCCGACCCGAGTGCCGGCACCGCCGCGCCCAGGGCGACGGCTGCCGCGAGCAGGAGGACCTTGCGGGGCTGCAGGTGAGGTCGGCGCACCCCGACCCGGTTCGACGTGCGGCGGCGATCTCCTGCGGCCCCGCCCCGATCTCGACCACCCGTCGTGCCGTACGCCGATGATCCGGAGCGCACGGGGTACGGCGCTGGTCGTGTCCCGCACCGTGGTCCTGCGCCTCGAGGACGTCGTCCAGCAGTGGACCGCTCGGCTGCTCGTGCGTCGTGGGCGGACGGTGCGGGTGCGCCCCTTCCCGGGCTTCGGCGCCGACGGCTGGGTCCGGGTCGGCGGGCGCGTGCTCGTGGAACGCGCTCCTGCGCCCGGCCGTGCCGCCGTACCGGTGTCGAGCACCTGGCAGGCACTGCGTGCGAACCTCGCGCCGTTCCGCACCGTCGAGGTACCGCGGGCGCGGGTCCGGGTGGAGGTGGGCGGCCGCACCGCCGTCGTCATCGCCGATCGCGAGGGCTACGCCAACGCCCTCCTGCAGGACGTGCCGCTGGAACCCGGTGACCACACCGTGACCTTCACTCCGGTCGAGCCGCCAGGTGAGCCGACGCACGGGGTCGTGCACGTACCGCACCCGGCGAGCACCCTCGCGGTCGTCAGCGACATCGACGACACCATCATCGACTCCGGCATCTCGCGCGGGATCCTCGCCACCCTCACCACCGCGCTGCTACGCGACGCCGGGACCCGGGTCCCGCTGCCGGGCGCGCCGGAGCTGTACCGGGCGCTGGCGGCCGGCGCGTCGGACGGAGCCGCGCCGCCCTTCTTCTACCTGTCCACCAGCCCCTGGAACCTGCTCGACGTCCTGCAGGGCTTCCTGCACCGGCACGGCTTCCCCGTGGGGCCGCTGCTGCTGACCGACTGGGGACCGGGGCACGCGAGCCTGCTGCGGGTCGGCACCCAGCAGCACAAGCTGACGGCGCTGCGACTGCTGGCCGGTGCCCTGCCCCGCGCGCGGTTCGTCCTGGTCGGCGACAGCGGTCAGCAGGACGCCCCCGTCTACGCCGCCTTCGCCGCCGAGCACCCCGGGCGGACCGCCGCCGTGTACATCCGCCGCGCCGACGCACGCAACCCGGCTGCCGAGCAGCGGCTCGACCTCGCCGCCCGGAGCCTCGCCGACGCGGGCGTGCCGTTCGTGGCCTCCGACGACAGCGCCGCGATGCTGAGGCACGCCAGGGAGCACGGCCTGGCGCGCAGCTGACGACCGCGCCGTCTCGGGCTGGGGCGGGCGCGGTCAGCGCCGGGTGGGGCAGTCCGCGTCAGGCCACGTCAGGCATCGGACGCGCGCCGCTGACCTCCTGGACCAGCGCGTCCAGGGCCAGGCCGAGCACCTGCGCGATCGCGGCGACCGTGAACAGCGCCGGCG
Source organism: Frankiales bacterium (assembly GCA_025966005.1). GTDB lineage: Bacteria > Actinomycetota > Actinomycetes > Mycobacteriales > SCTD01 > SCTD01. The sequence continues at coordinate 5,288 of JAOPVV010000106.1, read as the reverse complement.
TCGGCACCGCTCCGCGCTCGATCTTGCGCACCGTCTCCTCCGCGACTCCTGCGGCCGCCGCCACCTCGCGCACCGGCCTCGAGCCGCGGGCGCGGCGCAGTGCCGCCCCGAGCACGACGCCGCGCTCGCGCTCCTGATCTGTCAGAGCCGGTCGCACCATGGGCACATCCTAGGCGCGGGGCGGGATGACTGTCCCGGGATAGGAGTACCGTGCCAGCATGACCGCCCTCCCCCTGCGGACCTCGACGGAGCTGGACGCCATGCGCGCCGCCGGACGCGTCGTCGCCGACACGCTGCAGGCGGTACGGGCGGCCGCCGTGCCCGGCGTCCGCCTGCGAGAGCTCGACGAGCTCGCACAGACCGTCATCCGGGACGCCGGCGCACTGCCGTCCTTCCTCGGCTACCGACCGGTCTGGGCGCCGACGCCCTTCAACGGGGCGCTCTGCCTGTCGCCCAACGAGATCGTGGTGCACGGACGGCCGAACGGTCGACGGCTGCGCGACGGGGACCTGCTCAGCATCGACTGCGGCGCCATCGCCGACGGCTGGCACGGCGACTCGGCCGTCACCGTGCACGTCGGCGCCGACCCCGACGACGACGACCTGCGCCTGATGACGGCCACGGAGCTCGCGCTGGGCGCGGGCATCGCGGCAGCCGTGCCCGGCGCCACCCTGCTGGACGTCGCCACCGCCGTCGACGCCGTCGCGCGTGCCCACGGCTTCACGCACCTGCCGGACCACGGCGGCCACGGCATCGGACGCGAGATGCACGAGGCGCCCTTCGTCCCCAACGAGCCGACCCGCGACGCGGCGCGGCACCGCCTGCACGCCGGCAACACCATCGCGATCGAGCCGATGCTGCACGCCGGGACCGGCAGGTACCGCACCAAGAAGGACGGCTGGTCGATCGCCATGGTCGACGGCAAGCGCGCCGCGCACTTCGAGCACACCGTCGCGATCACCGACGACGGTCCCGAGGTCCTCACCGCCACCTCGCCCTGACGCCGGCAGGGACCGCTGCAGCAGGGCCGAGTCCCGGCTGTACGTCGGCCCCCCCGGAACGCGTCAGCCTCGGCCGGGGACCAGGACGCTGCGCAGCCGGCCGATCTCGGACATCCGCCGCTCAGCGACGCGGTCGGCGGCGACCGCCGGCGGCACGCGAGGCAGGGGTGTGGCTCCTCCTCAGGACCGCGCGGGGAGCACGCAGAGCTCGTTGCCGGCCGGGTCTGGTAGAGCCACCACGGCAGCTCGCCCCCCGGCGGGTGGAGCTCGTCCTTGCGCCCGTACTGGCACCACCCCTGCGCCCGGCCCTCCTCGTCGAGGACCAGGGCGGCGTGGGCACGTCCTTCCTGCACCAGCTGCCGCTTCAGCTCGCGCGGATCGCTGACGCCGCGGTCGTACTCCGGGTGGTGGACGATGCACCAGCACCCGCCGTAGATCCCGTTGTTGCGCTCCACCAGCTCGGCGAAGGCGACCCAGGTGGAACCGTCGAGCGAGTGCGTCGTGAGCGTCACCGCCATCACCGGCCTCCTGCGCCGCGTCGGGCAGCGGTCCTCGGTGCGGCACAGTAGTGCCGGCCTGGTGCTCCCTCAACCGTGCGTCGCCGGGCGAGTGGGACCCCGGGACGGCGGCGCTCCACCTCGTGTGCGGACGGCTCAGGACGCGCCCTGCGCCTGCCGTCGGAGGTGCCCGTACGACTGCGACCGGTCGCCTTCGCCTCCGCCGACCCGACGGCGGCAGCGACGTCCTGGGCCGGGCCTGCTCGGCCGGCCCGCCGTCGACGACGGCCACGGCGCGCTCGTCCCCGGTGACGACACGCAACCCGGGCTGCGTCTCGTGCCGAGCCACGCGCCGCGGACCGGCCCGACCGGATGCGCGTCCACCTGACCAGCCCTGCACTCCGGAGACATGGTTGCACTCCTTCATGCACTAACCTGCACCGAGTGGAGACCCCGAGCCCCCTCGGCGAGGCCATCGGCCGACGTGTCCGGCACGAGCGACAGGCGCGGGACTGGACGCTCGACCGGCTCGCCGAGACGGCCGACGTCAGCCGACGCATGCTGATCAACATCGAGCAGGGCACGAGCAACCCCAGCATCGGCATCCTGCTCAAGCTCAGCGACGCGCTGGGAGTCGGCCTGCCCGCGCTGGTCGAGCCGCCCGCGCCGGTGACCCTGGTGAAGGTCACGCGCGCCGGCGCCGGACCCGTGCTCTGGCACGGCACCGGGGGCGGGCGCGCCGTCCTCGTCGCCGGCACCAAGGCCCCAGACGTCGTCGAGCTGTGGGACTGGACGCTGGGCCCCGGGGAGCGCTACGCCAGCGAGGCACACGCTGTCGGCACCCGCGAGCTCCTGCAGGTCCTGCACGGCACGGTCGACGTCGAGGTGGCCGAGGACACCACACGACTGGAGACCGGCGACGCGGCGACGTTCCCGGGCGACGTCCGGCACGCCTACGTCGGCGCCGGCACCGAGTCGGCCCGGTTCTCGCTGGCCGTGTTCGAGCCCGCCGTCGGCCGCCGCGGTCGAGGCGGTGCCGCGCATGCGTGACCAGGCCGAGCTGCAGGACGTCCTCGACGAGGCTCAGGTCCACCCCGACGTCCTGGCCCTGCGGCCGGACTACCGGGCGCTGCTGCTCGCCGTCGACGGCGTCGTCCCCGGGCCGAGCGACGGCAAGAGCGAGGCGCTGCTGCGGGCCGCCGAGCAGTCGGCTCGGCAGGCGCTGGCCGCCGGACCGGTCGAGGAGCTGCCGCACGTCGCTGCGTGGCGTGAGGCGTTCCGGGCGTTCGGCGCCAAGCCGCAGCGCACCCGCAGCAGCCTGGAGGCGCTGCTGCGCCGCGCAGACGGCGGGCTGCCGCAGGTCAACCGGCTCACCGACGTGTACAACGCCATCTCGGTCCTGCACCTGGTCCCGCTCGGCGGCGAGGACCTCGACCGGTACGCCGGTCCACCGCGGCTGATCCGCGCGACCGGCCAGGAACCGTTCGACACGGCGGCCGGCGGGGAGCCGGTCACGGAGCACCCGGAGCCCGGCGAGGTGGTGTGGTGCGACGACACCGGCGTCACCTGCCGACGCTGGAACTGGCGGCAGGCCCGCCGCACGCAGCTCACCGACCACACCAGCGCGTGCCTGTTCATCCTCGACGCGCTGAGCCCGCTCACCGACCAGGCGCTCGAGGCCGCGGCCGACGACCTGGTCGCGCACCTGCAGCGGCTCGGTCCGGACGTCCGCGTCGCCCGCCGGCTGCTGGCCGCGACGTGAGCTCCCCCGCACGGGCAGCAGCCGCACCGCCGTGGACGCTGGCCGTCGCCGCGATGCTCTCGGTCCAGCTCGGCTCGGCGCTGTCAGTCGACCTCATCGACAGCGTCGGCGCCGCCGGCACCGCCTTGCTGCGGCTCAGTGCAGGAGCACTGGTGTTCCTGGCGCTGGCACGGCCGCCGCTGCGCACGGTCCGCCGGGTCGACGTGCCGGCGCTGCTGGGTCTCGGCGTCACCAGCGGCCTCGTCACGATCTGCTTCCTCGCGGCGCTGGAGCGGATTCCGCTCGGCACCGCCGTCGCGATCGAGTTCCTCGGGCCGCTGACCGTGGCCGCAGTCCGCAGCAACAGCACCCACGCGCTGGTCTGGCCCGGGCTCGCGGTGGCGGGTGTCCTGGCGCTGACCGAGCCCTGGAACGGCAGCGTCGACGCTGACGGGCTCGGCTACGCCGCCCTCGCTGCGGTGGGCTGGGCCTGCTACATCGTGCTCACCCAGCACGTCGGTGACCGCTTCCCCGGCATCCACGCCCTGTCGATGACGGTCCCGATCGCCGCAGTCACCGCCGCCGTCGTCGGCGTTCCGCAAGCCGCCGGGCACCTGACCTCGACGTGCTCGTCGCCGCGGCCGGTCTTGCGCTGCTGCTGCCGGTGCTGCCGTACGCGCTGGAGATGATCGCGTTGCGCCGCATGACTCCGACCGCCTTCGGCACGCTCATGGCGCTGGAGCCGGCGGTCGGCCTGCTCCTCGGTCTGCTGGTGCTGTCACAGCAGCCGTCGCCGGTACAGCTGGCCGGCATCGTGCTGGTCGTCATCGCCGGCGCCGGGGCTCAACGCGACGGCGCCCGCCCCTCCACAGACGGCACGGCAGGCCCCGGTGCTGTCGTGGTCCCGCCGAGCGTTCTGGAGCCGAGATGATCGAGGTCAACCTGCCTGGGCCCCCCGGCAGCCCGCTGGTCCGCGGACTGGCGGCCTGCCTGTCCTCCGTCACCGAGCTCCCGCTGGACGTCCTGCCGCCGCGGCCCGGCGACGACGCGCCAGTGGCCCACGCGCTCGCCGCGTGGAAAAGCTGGCTCGCCGGGCTCGGGTTCGGCCTGGTCCCGATCGCCGACCCCCGCTCGTTCCAGTGGGCCGGCTGGTGGATCGCCGTCGTCGACGACAGCCGCAGCCGCCACGCCGACGGACCAGGGCGCCAGGTCGCCTGCCTCGCCTTCGGCACCCCACCCGGCATCGTCCTGAGCCCGCAGGACGCATCGCTCCTGGGCGCGGCCACCGCCGACCTGCCGATCAGCAGCGCCTACGTCCTCGCGTCCATGCACCCAGTCGTGCCGCCCCTGCCGGCACCGACGGTCCTGACCGGCAGCGTCGAGCAGATCGCCGTCGCGCCGAGCGCCGGAGCGCCCATGCTCCTCGTCGACACGGTCCGCGCCCTGGCCGGACGGGGACTCGACGGCGACCGCTACGCCCACGGCGAAGGCACTTTCAGCCCCCGCGCCGGGCACCGGCCGGGCTACGAGCTCACGCTCCTGGCCGCCGAGGTCCTGGACGACCTCGCCGCGGAGGGAGTGCCCGTCGACTTCGCCGGCACCCGGCGCAACATCCTCACCCGCGGCCTCGACGTCAACGCGCTCGTCGGTCGCGACTTCCGCATCGGTGACGTCCACTGCCGCGGACTCCGGCTCGCCGAACCCTGCGTGCACCTCGACCGGCTCAGCGGACCCGGCCTGATCCGCCCACTCATCCACCGCGGTGGCCTGCGCGCCGACATCCTCACCGGCGGTGACCTCCGCCCGGGTCTGGTCATCACCACCGGCTGAGCCGGGTTCGGCCGCAGACGGCAGGTGCCTGGCAGCCGTACCCGGCCCCCAGCGGCATGCCGTAGCGCGGATGGTGCGTTGGCTGGTCTTCCTGGGCCGGGTCTTCTTGGCCTCGATCGCGGTGGGAGCCGGCGGGGTGAGCAGGGCCATCGACCCTTCGGACAGGTAGCGCCGGTCGCCGTCTTGCCATTCGTCGTGGGCCTCGATCAGGACACAGGC
>JAOPVV010000095.1 GCA_025966005.1 Frankiales bacterium | reverse complement strand
CGCTGCGCGAGCGCCTCGTTGACCCGGCGCGACCACACCGGGTGCATCGCCACCGGCTCCGCGGCGTCACGCAGCCGGCGGGCGGGGCCGGCCGAGGCCACCGCAGCGGGCACCGGTCCCGTCCGGGCGGGCGGGGAAGGCGGCAGCGACGACGTCGTCGTAGAGCAACGGGCACCTCCGGCGTGCGGACCTGGGCTCCGCAGCATGGCTCACCGCAGCGAGTACGACGAGGTGCCGGCGGTGCCCCGCGACGCCGAGGTCGACCCGTACTGGGCCAGCTCGCGCCGACGCGTCCGGACCTCCTCCGCAGTCCTCCCTCCCGGCGGCGATGCCCGGCGAGCAGCCGGCCTGGCGCAAGGCGTCCGCGGTCGTGCTGATCCCCATCTTCGTCACGGCGACCACCGGCGGGGTGTGCCTGACCTACGGCCCGGGCGAGCTGTTCGCGCTGCTGCGCTGAGCTCAGGCCGCGCGCTCGCGCCGCGACAGCTCGAGCAGGCCGAGGCCGACGGCGATCGCGACCATGGCGAGCACGCCGCGTGGCGGGAAGACGTGGTGGCGCAGGAACGGGTAGCTGGCGGCGACGACGACCGCCCCGCCGACCGGGGCCAGCGGCGAGCGGCTGCGCAGGTAGAGCACCAGCGCCGTCAGCGCACCGGCCGCCGCGAAGGCGTAGACGCCGAGCTCGCCGAGCTGGTCGCCGATCTCGTACAGGTCACCGATCGGCGGCCGTCCCTCGCCGCGCTCCTGGGCCCGGATGACCTGCTGCGGGGCGCCGATGCCGGCGATCGAGTCCAGCGCGCCGTAGAGCACCGCGTACGCCAGCGACAGCACCCTCGCGCCCCAGGCGGCGGGGCCGCGCTCGCCGCGCAGCAGCACGAAGACCGACACCGCCAGCAGCGGGAAGGCCGGCAGCAGCAGCAGGTGCGCGAGACGCCAGCGCTCGGCGCTGTCGGGCTCGAGGAAGATCGGGTGGGCCAGGCCGACCGCACCGATGACCAGGGCGGGCAGGGCCACCAGGACGGCGACGAGGGGACTCGCTGCGCGGGGTCGGGGCACCGGCGAAGGCTACGGCCGGGGGGTCTGGCACGCTGCTCGGCATGGTCCTCGAGGTAGCCCTGTTCGACATCACGCCCGGTGCGGAGGCGTCCTTCGCCGCAGACTCCACGACGGGGCGCGACCTGCTCGCGGCCACCCCCGGCTTCCGCACCTGGCGGATGACCCAGGGCGTCGAGTCGCCCACCCGCTTCGTCCTGCTCGTCGAGTGGGACTCGGTCGAGGCGCACCAGGCGTTCCGCGACAGCGACCGCTTCCCGCAGTGGCGGGCGCTCATCGGCCCGCACTTCGCCACCCCTCCGCACGCGGAGCACTTCACCGACCTGTGACGCGGCGCGGCTCACGTCACCTGGGCGACACCTGAGGGAGACGTCGGGGACGCACGCGGCTGCGACCGTCGTGGGACCACCTGAGAGGGGCTCCCATGACGATGACCGCGCAGCACCCCGTCCTGTCGCCGCGCACGACCTCGGGGCGCCGGCGTCGCCCGCGCCCGCGTCCGCCGGAGGCGCCGGCCTGGAGCTGCGAGAACTGCACGCAGCCCAACGCCGGCCGTCGCCGCCGCTGCGCGGACTGCGGGACCAGCCGCTACTGACGCCCCTCACGGGGTAGGCGGGTCGCATGGCCTGTCGCATCACCGAGCTCGTGCTGGACGCCGCCGACCCCGAGGCGCTGTCGCGGTCTGGTGCGAGGTGCTGGGCTGGGTCGAGCTCGACCGCGACGGGCCGGGCTGCATCGAGATCGGCGACCCCTGCGGGGCGCAGCCGACCCTGGTGCTGAGCGCGTCCGGCGAGCCGCGGCGGGGCAAGCTCCCGCTGCACCTGGACGTGAACGCGACCGACCGCGGGCAGGACGACGAGCTCGAGCGACTGCTCGGGCCCGCCGTGCGCGCGGACGTCGGTCAGACCGGCGAGGAGGGCTGGCACGTGCTCGCCGACCCCGAGGGCAACGAGTTCTGCCTGCTCCGCTCGCGCGTCGAGCCGCTCTAGTGGACGCGGCCCACGTAGTAGCTGGCCGAGTAGATCTTGCGCTTGGACACGGTGCGGCCCGCGGTCGGCGCGTCCCACATGTAGCCGTTGCCGGCGTAGACGGCGACGTGACCGATACGGCCGTTGGTGCTCATGAAGATGAGGTCACCCGGCTGCTTCTGCGACGTGCTGATCCGCTGCGTCGCGCGGTACATGTCGCCGCTGGTGCGCGGCAGGGTCTTGCCGGCGCGCGCGAAGGAGTACTTCACCAGACCGGAGCAGTCGAAGGAGTCCGGACCGGTCGAGCCGTAGCGGTAGGGCTTGCCGTTCTGCTGCGCCGCGACCTGCAGCGCCTGATGGCGGAAGCCGCCCGCCTGGAGGTACGCGGTGCGGCCGACGGTGACCGTGATCGTGGCCGACGTGGCGGCGGTGCGGCTGGCCGAGCCCTGGTAGACCGCGCGCAGCTTGGTCGTGGCCGTGAAGTTGAGCTTGCCGCTCCCCAGGCCGTCGGCGCTGGTCAGCAGGCGGCCGGCGTACGCCCAGCCGGTGGAGGTCCACTTCTCGAGGCGGACGTAGCCGTCCTTGACCGGGCGGTCGTCCGCCAGCAGGCGTACGGCGACGGCGTGCGCGCCGGGACTCACGGTGCCGCGCGGACCGGAGATCCGGACGGCGGAGGTCTGCTTGGCCGCCTCGGTCGGGGCGGGCGACGCGGCGGTCGTGCTCGTGGCGGAGGTCGTGGCCGGCGCAGGCACCTCGTCGGCGAGCGCCGGGGAGGCCAGGCACAGGGGCAGCAGCACGGCCGTGAGGCCGGCGGACAGGGTGCTGCGGGTCGGGTGGAGCGCAGGCTTGGCGTGCTTGGCGTGCTTGACGGACAGCATGAAGAGACGGGCCCTCTCGACGCCTACGAGGTGAGCTGTCGGGCTCAGGCGGAGAGTGCCTGGCGCTCCCGGTCGTGGACCGGGAGCGCTTCGCCCCGAGGACCGCATCGCTGCGGTCCGAGGAACCTGGGTCCCCCGCTCCCGCCCGGGAGTCGGATGGGCGCCGTGATGACCGTGGGCGGGACTCGGCGACCGGTCGGGCGCTGCGTGTGCGGGAACAACAATGCATGACAGATCGATGACAGGCCATGCCTGCAGCGGGGACGCGCCGTGAGAGAAGGCTCACTGCACGTTCGGGGCGACCGGGCGAGATCGAAGACGTGACCCGTCGTCCACAGGGCGCCCGCCGCGGCCGGTCTGGTCAGTGGTCTGGCCTAGCGTCGTCCGGGTGACAGCGCCTGCCACGGGCCCCGGAGGCCGGTCTCCGGCTGCCCCGGAGGCCCGGCCCGCAGTCAGGTCTCGCGACCAGCAGCGGGCTCGGGTCTACCGCGCCGAGGACGCCTGGGCTGCTCGCCTCGACGCCGCCCGGCAGGGAGCGGTCCTCGCCACCGTCGGCGGCAGCAGCCTGCTGCTGCCGGGTGAGCGACGGCTGGGCAGCCTCACCGCGGCCGGGCAGTACGCCGCGCGGGTGCTCTCCCTCCCGGGAGTCGTCGCCGTGGTGGGAGCGGCCGCGCCTCTTGCGGTGCGGCCTCGTCGGGGGGTGCGGGCGGCCCACTGGGAGCCGCCGGGCACGATCGCGCTGCCCGTGCCGGTGCACGGTGAGCCGTGGGCGCTGCGCGAGACGGTGCTGCTGCACGAGCTGGCCCACCACGTCGGCGAGACCACGGGACGGTCACGCGGCCACCGCGCCCCGTTCCCGGCGGTGCTGCTGCTGCTGGTGGCCGAGGTGCTGGGTGAGGAGGCGGCGTTCGCGCTGCGGGTCGACTACGGGGACGAGGGCGTCGAGGTGGGAGTGCTGTGACGGCATCGCAGGCATCACCGGCAGCGCCGGCCGACGACGGCGACCGGCTGGTCGACAAGATCGGCAAGCTGCTGGCCCAGGCCGAGGGCACCGACAACGATCACGAGGCCGCGGCCTTCGTCGAGCGCGCCCAGGCGCTGGCCACCGCCTACGCCGTCGACCTCGAGCTGGCCCGCAGCCGGCAGCGCCTGCGGGCCGCTCGCGGCGGCGAGGAGCCGCTGGTGCAGGCGCGCGTCGAGGTCGGCCCGCGCGGCAAGCGCGGCAACCGCCACCGGGTCCTGCTCTACAGCACGGTCGCCCGGGCCAACGACGTCCTGGTGAACGTCGCCCACGACAGCACCTACGTGCTCGGGTTCGGCCACCGCGCCGACCTCGAGGTCGTCGAGCGGCTGTGGGCGTCGCTGGCGGTGCAGATGACCGTCCACGCGCAGCGCCGGATGGACCGCGGAGAGCACCGTGCCGCCGGCGTCGCCGGCCAGAGCTGGCGGCTGTCGTTCTACGACGGCTGGGTGCAGGCCGTCGACGAGCGGCTGCAGGCCGCCCGCGAGCGGGCGGTCGCCACCGTCACCGAGCAGCGGGCCGGCAGCGGCGAGCCCGGCGCGGCCCTGGTGCTGCGGGAGAAGGCGGTCCGGGTGCAGGACTTCTACGCCTCCACGTCGCAGGCCCGCGGGTCCTGGCGCGGCCCGTGGTCGGGCCGCACCCAGGTCAGCGGGCGGGCGGTGGCCGCGGGACGCTCCGACGGGGCGAACGCCGACCTCGGCCAGCCCGGGGTCCGGCAGCGCGGCCGGCTCGGGGCGTAGCGGGCCCGACAGCCGTGTCGCGATCCCGCCAGACACCGGTCGCCCCAGACCGCAGGATGGGCCCGTGGACGAGGAGCGCTGGTGGCGCGCGGTGCAGGGGCAGGACCCCCGCTTCGACGGGGAGTTCGTGCTCGGCGTCCTCACGACCGGGATCTACTGCCGGCCGAGCTGCCCGGCCCGCACGCCGCACCGCAGGAACGTCCGCTTCCACCCGTCGGCAGCAGCGGCGCAGGCGGCCGGGTTGCGCGCGTG
>JAOPVV010000085.1 GCA_025966005.1 Frankiales bacterium | reverse complement strand
GCGATCGACGCGCAGGACTTCGAGAAGGCCGCGTCGCTCCGTGACAAGGAGAAGACGCTGCTCGGCGAGAAGGCCCAGCGCGAGAAGGAGTGGAAGGCCGGCGACATGGACGTCGTCGCCGAGGTCGACGACGAGCAGATCGCCGAGGTCCTCGCCATCTGGACCGGCATCCCTGTCTTCAAGCTGACCGAGGAGGAGACCGCCCGCCTGCTGCGCATGGAGGACGAGCTCCACAAGCGCGTCATCGGCCAGCAGCAGGCGATCGTGGCGGTGTCCAAGGCCATCCGCCGCACGCGGGCCGGCCTCAAGGACCCCAAGCGCCCCGGCGGCTCGTTCATCTTCGCCGGCCCGTCCGGCGTCGGGAAGACCGAGCTGTCCAAGACGCTCGCCGAGTTCCTGTTCGGCGACGAGGACAGCCTGATCCTGCTCGACATGAGCGAGTTCATGGAGAAGCACACGGTCTCCCGCCTCGTCGGCTCGCCCCCCGGCTACGTCGGCTACGAGGAGGGCGGCCAGCTCTCCGAGAAGGTGCGGCGCAAGCCGTTCTCGGTGGTGCTGTTCGACGAGGTCGAGAAGGCGCACCCGGACGTGTTCAACACGCTCCTGCAGATCCTCGAGGACGGCCGCCTGACCGATTCCCAGGGCCGTGTCGTCGACTTCAAGAACACCGTGCTCATCATGACGTCGAACCTCGGCACCCGGGACATCTCCAAGGGCTTCAACCTCGGCTTCCAGAAGGACAGCGACACGACTGGCGCGTACGAGCGCATGAAGTCCAAGGTGCAGGACGAGCTCAAGCAGCACTTCCGGCCCGAGTTCCTCAACCGCATCGACGACATCGTCGTGTTCCACCAGCTGAGCGAGCCGGAGATCCTGCAGATCGTGGACCTCATGCTCGCCCGCCTCGACAGCCAGCTCCGCAACAAGGACATGGGCCTCGAGGTCACGGTGGAGGGCAAGAAGCTGCTCGCCAAGAAGGGCTACGACCCGGTCCTGGGCGCCCGGCCGCTGCGTCGCACGATCCAGCGCGAGCTGGAGGACGAGCTGTCCGAGCAGATCCTGTACGGCACGCTCACGGCCGGCCACATCGTCGTGGTCGACGTCGAGGGCGAGGGTGAGACCGCGAAGTTCGTCTTCCGCGGCGAGCCCAAGCCGATCGCCGTGCCGGACGCCCCGCCGGTCGACCTGGCGGGCGGGCCCGGCCTGCCCGACCTGGGCGGCGCCGGTGAGCCGGCCTAGTTCCTGCGCACGTCCCCGCAGGGGCGGTCACCTCTCGAGGTGGTCGCCCCTGCGGCGTTGCGCACCGCTTCGCCCGGAACGCCCCCCGCGAGGCGCTGCGTCCCGGTAGCGTCCCGGAGCCAGACAGGGAAGCGGGAGGCGTGTCGTGACAGCGGTGGTGCCGGGCGTCGTCGGCGCGCTGTTCGACCTGACCAGCGACGCCGTGGTGATCCTGGACGGCGACCGCGTCGTGGCCTGGAACGCACCCGCCGAGGTCTTCTTCGGTGTCCGCGCCTCCGAGGCCCTCTCGGGCGAGCCGACCCCGCTCCACCCCCACCTGGCCGTGCTGCTCGGCCTGCCCGAGTCCGGGGGACCGGTGCTGCTGGGCCTGCCCCCGCACGGCACCGTCGAGGCGAGCCGCCGCTCGGTCGACGGTCGGACGGTGCTGCTGCTGCGCGACGTGACCGCCGTGCTGCGCCGGCAGGACGGCCTGAGCCGGCTCGCGGCCCTGTCGCGCGAGCTGCTGGTCGCCCCGCCGAGCGTCGCCGCCGTCCTGCAGTCGCTCGTCGAGGAGGCCCGGTCGATGACGTCGGCCGCCTACAGCGCCCTGCTGCTGCTGCGCGAGGGCAGCCTCACCGAGAGCAGCCACTTCGTCTACGACGCGCCGCGTCACCTGTTCCCGGAGCAGATGCCGCGCGCCGTGGGGCTGCTCGCGGTGCCGCTCACGACCCGCGCCGCCGCCCGGCTCGACGACATCGTCGGCCACCCGGCGGGCGTCGGGCTGCCCGGGGTGCACCCGCCGATCGGACCGCTGCTCGCCGTCCCGCTGGTCGCCGGTGACCAGGTGCTGGGTGAGCTGGCGGTCGCGAACCCCCCGGGCGGCCGCTGCTTCGACGAGCTCGACGAGGACCTGATGAGCGACCTGGCCGCCCACGCCGCGGTCGCGGTGCGCTGGGCCCAGAACGCCGAGCGCACCCGCGAGCAGGAGCTCGTCCGGCAGGACGTCGTGGACGCCGCGCGCCACGACATCCGCACGCCGCTGGGCGCCGGCAAGGGCTACGCCGCGCTGCTCGCCACGCGGATGGACCGGATGTCTCCGGAGCAGGTCGCCACTGCCCTCGACGGCCTGCGCAGCTCGTTCGACCGGATCGAGTCGTTCAGCGCCCGGCTGCTCAGCGACGACCGGCTCAATGCGGCGCCGGCCGCCCCGCGCTGGCAGGAGGTCGACGTCCTCGGGCTGCTGGAGCAGGTCCGTCGCGACGCCGTCGCCATGACCGGCCGCGACGACGCCGTGGTCGTCCACCGGGGCCGCGGCGCACCGGTCGTGCTGGCCGGCGACCCGGAGCACGTGCGGGAGGTGGTGGAGAACCTGGTCGGCAACGCCCTCAAGTACGCCGGCGACGCCGGGCCCGTGACCGTCTCGGTCCGGCGGGAGGGCGAGCAGGTGCGCCTCGACGTCCGCGACCAGGGCTCGGGCATCCCCGAGCAGGAGCAGGCCGCGCTGTTCGAGCGCTGGTCGCGCACCGACGCCTCGCGCGCCGCCATGCTGCCCGGCCTCGGGTTGGGGCTGTCGATCGTCAAGCGGCTCGTGCTGGCACACGGCGGCCTGCTGGGCGTCAGCTCGCGGCCCGGCGAGGGGGCCACCTTCTGGGTGACCTTCCCGTCCGCCGTCCCGGACGACGCCCCTGCCGAGGGGGCCGCATGAGCGAGCCGGTGACCCGGGTCGTCCTGGTCGAGGACGACCCGACCATCCGCAGCGTCATCGAGATCCTGCTCGCGACCGAGCCGGACCTCGAGCTGGTGGGCAGCGCCGCCAGTGCCGAGGAGGGCATCGAGCTCGTCCGCCGCGAGACTCCCGACCTGCTGCTGCTCGACAACCAGCTCGAGGGCCGGCTGAGCGGCGTCGCCGCGGCCCCGGCCTTCAAGGCGGCCTTCCCCGCTGTGCTGGTGCTGCTGTGCACCGCCCTCGACCTGGCCGGGCTGGCCGCGTCGGCCGACGACATCGACGGCTACCTGCGCAAGGACCGGCTGGCCGAGCTGGCCGACGTCGCCCGCGCCCTCATCGCCGAGTCCCGCCGCCCCTGACCGCGGGCGCGACGCCCCGGCCTCCCGTCCCCGCCAGCCCGGGGCGGGCGGGGGCCGGAGTCCGGTCGGCAGGGCGGGGTGTCGAGCGGCAGGTCGGTCAGCCAGGGAGGGCGTAGCGGCCGTCGTCGAGGGGGTCGACGAGGCCGTCGGCGACCAGGCCGTCGAGGGCGCGGGCGCGCTGCAGCGGCTCGTCCCAGACCTGCGCCAGCGCGCCCGCCTGGACCGGGCCGGTGGCGTCGCGCAGGACCTGCATCAGCCGTCCGCGGACCTGCCGGTCGGTGCCGGCGAACCCCTGCGGGC
>JAOPVV010000072.1 GCA_025966005.1 Frankiales bacterium | reverse complement strand
TGCTGCACCGCACCGAGCTGGTCGCCGACCCGTCCGCGCCGCGGGAGGCGCGGGCGTCGAGCCGCGAGACGTGCCGGCGCTGGTCGCTGCCCCCCGCCATCGCCAGTGCCGTGGTCGACCTGGCCAGCGAGCTCGTCAGCAACGCCGCCCGGCACGGCCACGGCCCGGTGGTGCTGGCCCTCGAGCTCGGGACCGGCCAGGTCTCGGTGAGCGTCTTCGACGACGGGCCGGGGCACCCCGAGTTGCTCCCGTACCGGCCGGGTTTGAGCGAGCGCGGTCTCGGTCTGCACCTCGTGCAGCGGCTCAGCGACCGGTGGGGCTGGACCGGTGACGGGCACGGCAAGTGGGTCTGGGCGCGCGTCTCGCTGCCGTCCGACCCGTCGGCCGAGCAGGTGCTCCCCGGCCGCCGGTAGGGCCCGCCGGTCGGGCCCCCCGCTCGGGCACCGCCCGGCGGGTCGCTCGACACGGGCGACGGCTGCAGACCACAGTGGGGTGACCCCTCACCCGACCTCAGGAGGTCCGCAGATGCCGGCACACGGCACGGAGGAGCGCAGGACGCGCCCCCGAGGCCCGGCCGCGCTGCCCGTGCGCCTCGAGCTCGACCAGCTGCTCGGCCAGCTCGTCGACCGGGCCCAGGAGGTCATGCGCACCCGCGACCGGCTGCGGGGGCTGCTCGAGGCGAACCAGGCGGTCGCGAGCGAGGTCAGCCTGCCGGTGCTGCTGCGCCGCATCGTCGAGTCCGCGTCGTCCCTGGTCGGCGCTCGGTATGCCGCGCTCGGGGTGCTCGGGCCGGACCGGCTCACCGAGTTCATCCACGTCGGGATGGACCCGACGACCGTCGACTCGATCGGTCCCCTGCCGCGGGGGGAGGGGATCCTGGGGCTGCTCATCCAGGACCCGCAGCCGCTGCGGCTGCACGACCTCGGCGAGCACGTGCAGTCGGTCGGCTTCCCGCCCGGCCACCCCCCGATGCGCTCCTTCCTCGGGGTGCCGATCCGGGTCCGGGACAAGGTCTTCGGCAACCTCTACCTCACCGAGAAGAAGGGCGGCGGGGAGTTCACCGACGAGGACGAGGAGCTGGTCGAGGCGCTCGCCGCCGCGGCCGCCATCGCCATCGACAACGCCGCGCTGTTCGACGAGGCGCGCCGTCGTCAGGTCTGGCAGCAGGCCTCGACCCAGATCACCACCGAGCTGCTGTCAGGGGCGTGCGGGCTGGAGGCGCTCTCGCTGGTCGCCCGGCACGCCCAGGAGGTCAGCGGGGCGGAGGTCGTGGCCGTCGCGGTGCCCGGTCCGACCGGGGCCTTCGTCGTCCAGGCGACCGAGGGGGCCCCGGACTGGGTCGGTCAGCCGCTGCCGCTCTCGGGCAGCGACACCGAGCGGAGGCTGCTCGACGGCCGGCCGGTCGTCGTCGACGACCCGGGCAAGTGCGAGGACCTCACCGACCTGGTCCGCCGCGACGCCGACGTGACGTCGCTGGTGCTGGTGCCGATGCAGGCCGGCGGTGAGACGCGGGGCGTGCTCGTGGTCGCCGCGCGCGGGCGGGCCCTCGCGATCTCCGCGACCGACGCCGAGGTGATGGCCGCGTTCGGGTCGCAGGCGGCCCTGGCGCTCGAGCTCGGCGAGAACCGCGGGGCCCGCGAGCAGCTCACCCTGCTCGGCGACCGGGAGCGCATCGCCCGCGACCTGCACGACCAGGTCATCCAGCGGCTGTTCGCCCTGGGCCTCGGGCTGCAGAGCATGAGCAGCCGGACCCCTCCCGAGCTCGCGCCCCGGCTGCTCGGCTACGTCGACGACCTCGACGAGACGATCCGCGAGATCCGGGCGACCATCTTCGAGCTGCAGCGCGACGGCCGCGAGGGTCCCGTGCAGACCCGCGTCCGGGTGCTCGACGTCGTGGCCGAGGCCGCGCCAGCGCTCGGGTTCGACCCGCGGGTGCAGCTCGAGGGACCGCTCGACACGCTCGCCAGCGGCGCCGTCGCGGAGGGGCTGCTGGCCGTGCTGCGTGAGGCGCTGTCGAACATCGCCCGGCACGCCGCCGCGACGTCCGTCCGCGTCGAGGTGCGGGCCGGGGTCGAGGGCGTGCGGCTGGTCGTGTCCGACGACGGTGTGGGGCTGGGCCAGCCGGCGCGCACCAGCGGCCTGCGCAACATGGCCGACCGCGCGCACGAGCTCGGCGGCACGTTCCGCGCCGACAGCGGTCCGGACGGGGGGACCACCGTCGTGTGGTCCGTGCCCCTGCCGGGATGAACGGAGCCCGGGCGGACGAGGCCCGCGTGCTCACGACGTGCCGGTGCCGCGGTGACCAAGGGCCCTGGTGCGACCGGGCGTGCGTCGCGGACCGTCAGCGGCGACGGAGGAGAAGCCGATGACCGCTGACACCCGCACGCCCGGGACCCCGCGATGAGCCGGGTCCTGGTCGCCGCGGCCAGCAAGCACGGGTCGACCCAGGAGATCGCCGAGGCGCTGGGCCGCACGCTCGCGACGGCCGGTCACCAGGTCGACGTGCGGGCGCCGTCCGACGTCGTGTCGGTGCGCGGCTACGACGCCTGCGTGCTCGGCAGCGGCGTGTACGCCGGGCACTGGCTGCCGGACGCCCGTGGCCTGGTCGACCGCACCGCGGACGAGCTGGTCGCGATGCCGGTGTGGCTGTTCTCCAGCGGCCCCGTGGGCGAGCCGCTGAAGCCGCACGACGACGCCGTCGACGTCGGGCACCTGCAGCACCTGAGCGCCGCCCGCGAGCACCACCTGTTCGCCGGCCGGATCGACCGCGACCGGCTCAGCTTCCCCGAGCGGGCGCTTGTGCGGGCGCTGCGGGTGGAGTGCGGTGACTTCCGCGACTGGGACGAGGTCGAACAGTGGGGCCGGTCGATCGCCGTGGCGCTGGAGCGGTCCGCGGTCTGAGCGACGCCGCCGCCCCTCCGGGTCGGGACGGTTCAGCGGACCTGGTCGCGACCCCGGTCCTTCGCCTCGTACATCAGCGCGTCCGCCCGCCGGTAGAGGCGGCCCTCGTCCTCGCCGGCGAGCAGGTCCGCCACCCCGGCCGAGGCGGTGACGGTCCCCACCCCCGGGATCGGCTCGGACCGCAGCGCCTCGAGTGCCGCGGCGACCACACTGCGGCCTGCCTCGCCGTCGCAGCCCGGCAGCAGCAGCGCGAACTCCTCGCCGCCGACCCGGGCGAGGGTGCCCCGCCTCGCCGTCGCCCCGAGCAGCCGCTGCACCACGGCCACCAGCACCTCGTCGCCCACCGCGTGTCCGAAGCGGTCGTTGACGGCCTTGAAGTGGTCGACGTCGAACAGCGCCAGGGCCAGCGGCGCCCCGCCGTGCGCCTCGGCGACCCGGGCGCGCAGCTCCTCGCGGAACGCGCGGCCGTTGCGCACGCCGGTCAGCGGGTCGGTCGCGGCGCGGACCTCGAGCACCCGGGCCCGCTCCCGCTCGTCGCTGACGTCGCGCATGAGGACCACCAAGGTCGAGCTGCCGTCCGACCCGGCGATCGCGGTGGCCGTGAACACGACGGGGATCCGGGTGCCGTCCTTGCGCAGCACCTGCATCTCGCCCTCGCCGCCGCCGGAGACGACCAGACGGCGGCGCTGCTCGAGCAGGGCGGCCACCTGGTCGGGCGGCCAGAACGGGTACGGGGTTCCCGAGCCGACCAGCTCGGACTCGCTGAACCCGGTCAGCCTGCACAGCCCCGGGTTCACCTCGAGCACGACGCCGCTGACCGACAGCAGGTAGCCGTCGGTGAGGCCGTCGAGCACGGCCCGTCCGCGGTCGCGCTGGCGCGCCGCCTCGGAGAGCGCCTGGCGCAGCTCGGTGACGTCCAGCGTCACGCCGTGCAGCACGGCGGGACGACCGTCCGCGTCGCAGTCCGCGCTGGCCGAGGCGCGCAGGTGCAGGACCCGCCCCGTGCGCAGCAGGACGCGGTGCTCGAGCAGGTACTCCTCGCCGGTCCGGACCAGCCGGTCGGTGTGCTCGGCGAGCCGCTCCCGGTCGCCCGGGTGCACCGCCTCGAGGAAGTGGCGCAGGGTCGGCTCGCCGCGGTCGGGCGGCCAGTCCAGCAGGACGCGGGCCGCGGCGTTCGTGGTCAGCGTGCCCGTCGACAGGTCAAGCGACCAGCGCCCGACCCCGGCCAGCTCCTCCGCCCGCGGCTGCGCGGACGACGGGCGGGCGGCCCGCTCTGCCATGGTCCTGCGGCTCCTCTGTCGTGGTGTGGCCGAAGTGTCGCCCAGACCACCGACATCCGTGGGAGTACCGGGATTCAGCTCGCGTCGAGCAGCTCGACGGTGCTCGTGCCGTCGCCGGCCGGGTGCAGGCGGGCCGGCCGGCCGACGTGCGTCGTGCGACCGGCGGGCAGGGTGGCCAGCGACAGCACGGCCGCGGCCGC
>JAOPVV010000100.1 GCA_025966005.1 Frankiales bacterium | reverse complement strand
GCGCCTGTCGGAGCACACCGGCGGCGCGCGCATCCTGCTCAAGCGCGAGGACCTCGCCCACACCGGCAGCCACAAGATCAACAACGTGCTGGGCCAGGCGCTGCTCACGAAGAAGATGGGCAAGCAGCGGGTCATCGCCGAGACCGGCGCCGGTCAGCACGGCGTCGCGACGGCCACGGCGTGCGCGCTGTTCGGGTTCGACTGCACCGTCTACATGGGCGAGGAGGACACCCGCCGGCAAGCGCTCAACGTCGCCCGCATGCGGCTGCTCGGCGCCGAGGTGGTCCCCGTCAGCAGCGGCACGAAGACCCTCAAGGACGCCACCAACGAGGCGATGCGCGACTGGGTCACGAACGTCGAGACGACCCACTACGTCATCGGCTCGGTCGTCGGGCCGCACCCGTTCCCGATGATGGTCCGCGACTTCCAGCGCATCATCGGCGTCGAGGCCCGCCAGCAGTGCCTCGACCTCGTCGGCCGTCTCCCGGACGCGGTCGTCGCGTGCGTCGGCGGCGGGTCCAATGCGATGGGGCTGTTCCACCCGTTCCTCGAGGACACGTCCGTGGCGCTCGTCGGCTGCGAGGCCGGCGGCGACGGCGTCGAGACCGGACGGCACGCGGCGCCGCTCACCGCGGGGCAGCCCGGGGTGCTGCACGGCGCGCGGAGCTACCTCATGCAGGACGAGGACGGCCAGACCGCCGACACCACCTCCATCAGCGCCGGCCTGGACTACCCGGGCGTCGGTCCCGAGCATGCGCTGCTGCGCGACAGCGGGCGCGCGACCTACAGCGGCATCAGCGACGCCTGGGCGATGCAGTGCCTCTCGGTGCTCGCCAAGACCGAGGGCATCCTGTGCGCCATCGAGACGGCGCACGCCTTCGCCGGGGCCTGCGACTGGGGGCGTGCGCAGCCCGGTGACCCCCGCGACCTCGTCGTCATCGTCAACACCTCGGGGCGCGGCGACAAGGACGTCGACACCGCCGCGCGCTGGTTCGGCCTCGTGACCGGCGAGGAGATCGCCGAGTCCGAGCTGGTCCGCGCGCACGAGGGCGAGCAGCCGTGATGGTCGTGCAGCCGTGAGCGCCCTCGACGACCTGTTCGCGCGGTGCCGCTCCGAGGGACGTGCCGCGCTGGTCGGCTACCTCCCGGCCGGCTTCCCGTCGTACGACGCCTCCGTCGAGGCGATGGTCGCGATGGTCGAGGCGGGCGTCGACGTCGTCGAGATCGGCATGCCGTACAGCGACCCGCTCATGGAGGGCCCGGTCATCCAGGCGGCGCACCAGGCGTCGCTCGACGCCGGCACGCGCCAGGCCGACGTGCTGCGCGCCGTCAGCGGGCACGTCCCGGCGGTCGTCATGGGCTACTGGAACCCGGTCGAGAAGTACGGGCCGGCGCGGTTCGCGGCCGACCTGAAGGCCGCGGGGGGAGCGGGCGCCATCACGCCCGACCTGATCCCCGAGGAGGCGGCGCCGTGGCTCGCGGCGGCCGCGGAGCAGGACCTCGCGCCGGTCTTCCTCGTCGCCCCGAGCAGCACCGACGAGCGCATCGCCGTCGTCGGGCGCACCAACCGGGGGTTCGTCTACGCCGCCGCCGTCATGGGCGTGACCGGGGCGCGCACCGAGGTCGGTGCGGGCGCCCGGGACCTCGTGCGCCGCACCCGGGCGCAGACCGCGCTGCCCGTGGCCGTGGGACTGGGCGTCAGCACCGGCGCGCAGGCCGCCCAGGTGGCGTCCTTCGCCGACGGCGTGGTTGTCGGCTCCGCGCTCGTCCGGGCACTCGACACCGGCGGCGTCGACGCCGTGCGCCGGCTGGCGGCCGAGCTGGCCCAGGGGGTCAGGAACGCCGTCCCGGCCTAGTCTGGCGGCATGACGCTGGCCTACCTCCCGAGCCCCGACACCGGGGTCTGGGAGATCGGCCCGTTCCCGTTGCGCGCGTACGCGCTCGCGATCATCACCGGCGTCGTCGCGGCGGTCCTCATCGGCGAGCGCCGCTGGGTCGCCCGCGGCGGCACCCGCGGCGTGGTCACCGACGTCGCCACGATCGCCGTCCCGTTCGGCATCCTGGGCGCGCGGGTCTACCACGTGATCACCAGCCCGGGCCCGTACCTCGACGACCCGGTCAGCGCGCTGTACGTCTGGAAGGGCGGCCTGGGCATCCCCGGCGGCATCGCCGGCGGGTTCCTGGCGGCGTACGTCCTGTGCCGGCGGCGCGGCATCAGCAAGAGCGCCTTCGCCGACAGCGTCGCGCCCGGCATCGCCGTCGCCCAGGCGATCGGCCGGCTCGGCAACTGGTTCAACCAGGAGCTGTTCGGACGCCCGACGACCCTGCCGTGGGGCCTGGAGATCGACCCCGACAACCCCGACGCGGTCGCCGGCGCGCAGGCCTACCACCCGACCTTCCTCTACGAGCTGCTCTGGAACCTCGGCGTCGCCGGTCTGGTCGTCTGGGCCGACCGGCGCTGGAGGCTCGGCGGTGGGCGCGTGTTCGCGCTCTACGTCGGCGCCTACGCCGTCGGGCGGATCTGGATCGAGGAGCTGCGCATCGACGACGCCAACGAGCTGTTCGGCCTGCGCCTCAACGACTACGTGATGGCGGTCGTGCTGGTCGGGGCCGTCGTCTACCTGCGGCTGCGGCGCGGCGTCGGCCGCGAGGACCGGGTCGAGCCCGCGCAGGAGCCCGACACCGGGCAGCACGAGCACGTCCCTGACCCCGACCCCTCGACGACCCCGGAGCGCACGGCATGACCGCACAGGACGTCTCCGGCAGCGCCGTTCCCGGCCCGGGACGGGTGCTCCCGGACGAGCACCACCGCGACGTCACCGGCGGCTGGGTGCGCCCCGCCGTCTTCGGCGTCATGGACGGCCTGGTCAGCAACACCGCGCTGATCGCGGGCGTCGCCGGCGGTGGCGCCGCCCCGCGCACCGTCGCGCTCGCCGGCCTGGCAGGCCTGGTCGCCGGCGCCTTCTCGATGGCGACGGGGGAGTACGTCTCGGTGGCCTCGCAGGCCGAGCTGACCCGGGCCGAGATTGAGGTCGAGAAGACCGAGCTGGCCCGCAACCCGGCCGCCGAGCAGGCCGAGCTGGCCGCGATCTACCGCAAGCGGGGCGTCGACGCGGCCACCGCCGCCGAGGTCGCCCGCCAGCTCTCGCTCGACCCGGAGCAGGCCTGGCGCGTGCACGCCCGCGAGGAGCTGGGTGTCGACCCCGACGACCTGCCGTCGCCCTGGACCGCCGCCGGCTCGTCGTTCGCCGCGTTCACCCTCGGCGCGCTCGTGCCGCTGCTGCCGTACGTCCTCGGCGTCTCGTCGCTGCTGGTCCCCGTGCTGCTGGCGCTGCTGGCGCTGTTCGCCGCCGGCGCCCTGGTCAGCCGCTTCACCGACCGCGCCGCGCTCTACAGCGGTGGACGCCAGCTCGTGCTCGGCGGCGCGGCGGCGGCGCTGACGTACGCGATCGGCAGCGCGGTCGGGACCGGCGTCTAGCCGGACGTCCGCAGGCGTCAGCTCGCCAGCGACGGCTGGCGCTCGGCCGCGGCCTGCAGCCGGACCTCGACGGTGACCCAGCCGCTGTCGCTGCGGACGTCGACCGACCCGCCGTAGACCTCGACGAGCCGGCGCACGACGTACAGGCCGACGCCGATGCCCTCCTGCGCGCGCGTCGCGCCGGAGTCGGCCTGCGTGAACGGCTCGAACAGCCGGCCGGCCGCGGTCAGGTCGATCACCCGGCCCTCGTTGCTGACCGTGACCCACACGCCGCGGGCGTCCTGGCCGCCGGCGACCAGCGGCACCGCGCCGGGTGCGCCGTGCTGCAGGGCGTTGTCGACGAGGTTCGCGAGCACCTGGTGCAGCGCCGGGCGGTCGATGCGGGCCACCGTGCCGGGAGCCACGACGACCGACACGCGGGTGTCGCGGTCGACGGTCGCGAGCATCGCCACCTCGGCGGCCACACCGTCGACCTCGGCGGTGGCGTGCGGGTCGGCCTCGGTCGCCTGCGCCGCGGTGAGCATGTTCTCCAGCAGCCGCGACAGCCGCTCCTGCTGGTCCAGGACGGCGTGCAGCAGCCGGTCGCGGCTGTCCTTGTCGAGCCGGTCGCCGCGCTTGAGCAGCGTGAGCGCGGCGCCGCGGATCCCCGTCAGGGGGGTGCGGAACTCGTGCGAGACCGTGCCGATGAGGTCGGCCCGCATCCGGTCGGCCTCGGCGAGCCGGGCCTGGACGCTGCTGCGACCGGCCGACAGCTCGGCCAGGGCCTCGGCCTCGGCGCTGCGGGTGAACCGTCCCGCCCGCCAGAACAGCACCAGCGCGAACGACTCGCAGGCGACGACCCCGGCGTGCAGCAGGGCCATCGTCCAGACCCTGTCCGGGTGGCCGTCCAGCGTCGATCCGGTGAGCGGGGCGAGCAGGCCGTGGTGGACCACGACGGTCCCGACGGCGAGGGCGTACACCGCCCAGTCCTGGTACAGCGCGAGCACGACCGCGATGACGAAGACGTGGGCCTCGGCGACGCTGCCGTACAGCGCGTCGAGGCTGGCGCTGCAGGCCAGCAGCCCGAGCGCCGCGGCCAGCGCCGGCGCCCGCCGGCCGGGCAGGGTGCAGGAGGCCAGCAGCAGTGCGCCGGTCACGGCGAGCACGAGGGCGGCGCCCGTCGCGCCATGACCGCGCAGCACCGCCAGGACCGCCAGCACGGGGACGTGACCGGCCAGGACGAGCCGCACCACCCGGTGCCGCCAGGCGAAGTCGGGGTCGAGCAGCTCGCCGCCCCGCGGGAACCACGCCGCGACGGCCCGCGCGCGCGAGGGCGTGCGAGCAGCGTCGGTCAGCGGGGTCACTCCGACAGGGTGCCCTGCGCACGGAGCAGTGCGCCATGACCCGAACGGATCATCCCTGGACAGTCAGGGCGTGCGCCGGGTGGCCCTCACGAGGCGACCGTGTAACCTGACCGACATCTGCAGCAGGGCCAAGGACGTCCCGGGTACGCAGGTGCAGCACTCCTCGACAGCCCGGCGAGAGGCCCGTTCCATGACGTCCGCAGCACGCACCTCCCGCCTGCCCCAGAAGCAGGGGCTCTACGACCCCGCGTTCGAGCACGACGCGTGCGGAGTCGCCTTCGTGGCCGACATCGCCGGCCGCGTCACGCACGGCACCGTGGAGCAGGGCCTCACGGCGCTGGTCAACATGGAGCACCGCGGCGCCTCCGGCAGCGAGCCGGCCACCGGTGACGGCGCCGGCATCCTCGTGCAGGTCCCCGACGCGTTCCTGCGCCCCGTGCTGGCCGAGCAGGGCGTGACCCTGCCGGAGGCCGGCCACTACGCGGTCGGCAACGCCTTCCTCGACCAGGACGACGCGACGGCCCGGGCCGCGCGCACCGCCATCGAGGCGATCGCCGCGCAGGAGGGCCTGTCGGTCCTCGTCTGGCGCGAGCTGCCCGTCGACCCGTCCGGCGCCGGCATCGGCGCCACCGCGCTGTCGGTCATGCCGCGCTTCGCGCAGCTGGTGCTCGTCAGCGCGACCGAGGGCATGACGCCGTACGCGCTGGAGCGCCGGGCCTACGTCACCCGCAAGCGCGCCGAGCACGAGACCGGCACCTACTTCGCGTCGCTGTCGTGCCGCACGCTGGTCTACAAGGGCATGCTCACGACCGCCCAGTTGCAGCCGTTCTTCCCCGACCTGTCGGACGAGCGGTTCTCCAGCGCCCTGGCCCTGGTGCACAGCCGCTTCTCCACCAACACGTTCCCGAGCTGGCCGCTGGCCCACCCGTACCGCTACATCGCGCACAACGGCGAGATCAACACGGTCCGGGGCAACCGGAACTGGATGCGCGCCCGTGAGGCGCTGCTGCGCGGCCCGCACGAGCTGCCCGACGACCTGTCGCGCCTGTTCCCCGTCTGCACCCCCGGCGCGAGCGACAGCGCGAGCTTCGACGAGGTGCTCGAGCTGCTGCACATGGGCGGGCGCTCGCTGCCGCACGCCGTGCTGATGATGGTTCCGGAGGCGTGGGAGAACGCCGTCGACATGGACCCCGCCAAGCGCGCGTTCTACGCCTTCCACGCCTCGCTCATGGAGCCGTGGGACGGCCCCGCCTGCGTGACGTTCACCGACGGCACCCAGATCGGCGCGGTCCTGGACCGCAACGGCCTGCGCCCGAGCCGCTGGTGGCAGACCGCCGACGGCCGCGTGATCCTGTCCAGCGAGGTCGGCGTGCTCGACGTCCCCGCCGACCAGGTCGTCAAGAAGGGCCGGCTGCAGCCCGGCAAGATGTTCCTCGTCGACACCGCCGAGGGTCGCATCGTCGAGGACGAGGAGATCAAGGCCGGCCTCGCCGCCGAGCACCCCTACCAGGACTGGCTGCACTCCGGGCAGCTCGACCTGGCCGAGCTCCCCCAGCGCCAGCACGTCGTCTACTCGCACGAGTCGGTGCTGCGCCGCCAGCAGGTCTTCGGCTACACCGAGGAGGAGCTGCGGATCCTGCTCACCCCGATGGCGAAGGCCGGCCTCGAGGCGATCGGGTCGATGGGCACCGACACCCCGGTCGCCGTGCTGTCCGAGCGCCCGCGGCTGCTGTTCGACTACTTCAGCCAGCTGTTCGCCCAGGTCACCAACCCGCCGCTCGACGCGATCCGCGAGGAGCTCGTCACCTCGCTGTCGGGCTCGATCGGCCCGGAGCAGAACCTGCTCGACCCGTCGGCGGCGTCCTGCCGGCAGATCGTGCTGCCCTTCCCCGTCATCGACAACGACGACCTCGCCAAGATCGTCCACGTCAACGAGGACGGCGACCTGCCGGGCTTCTCGACCGTGACGGTCCACGGCCTCTACCCGGTCAACGGCGGGGGAGAGGCGCTGCGCGACGCGCTCGACCGCGTGCGCCGCGAGGTGTCGACGGCCATCGCCGCCGGCGCCCGGATCATCGTGCTGTCCGACCGCGACTCGACCGAGCACATGGCGCCGATCCCGTCGCTGCTGCTCACCAGCGCCGTCCACCACCACCTCATCCGCGAGAAGAGCCGCACCCGCGTCGGTCTCGTGGTCGAGGCCGGCGACGCCCGCGAGGTCCACCACGTCGCGCTGCTGATCGGCTACGGCGCCGCGGCGGTCAACCCCTACCTGGCCTTCGAGACGATCGAGGACATGATCTCGGCCGGCACCCTGACGGGCGTCACGCCGACGGAGGCCGTCCAGAAGTACGTCAAGGCCGCCGGCAAGGGCGTCCTGAAGGTCATGAGCCAGATGGGCATCTCGACGATCGCGTCCTACACCGGCGCGCAGGTCTTCGAGGCGCTCGGCCTGTCGCAGGACCTCGTCGACGAGTACTTCACCGGCACCACCAGCCGCCTCGGCGGCATCGGCCTGGACGTCGTCGCGGCCGAGGTGCAGGCGCGCCACCGCAAGGCCTACCCGGAGAACGCGACCGAGCGGGCGCACCGCCGGCTCGAGATCGGCGGCGAGTACCAGTGGCGCCGCGAGGGCGAGGTGCACCTGTTCAACCCGCAGACCGTCTTCGCGCTGCAGCACTCGACCCGCGCGCAGAAGTACGACGTCTTCAAGCAGTACACCGAGGAGGTCGACCGGCTGTCGGCCAAGGCCGGCACCCTGCGCGGGCTGTTCCAGCTCAAGGAAGGCGTGCGCCCGGCCGTCCCGATCGACGAGGTCGAGCCGGTCAGCGAGATCGTCAAGCGCTTCAACACCGGCGCCATGTCGCTCGGCTCGATCAGCCCCGAGGCGCACGAGACGCTGGCCATCGCCATGAACCGCCTCGGCGCGCGCAGCAACACCGGCGAGGGCGGTGAGGACCCCGAGCGCCTCTACGACCCGGCCCGCCGCAGCGCCATCAAGCAGGTCGCCTCCGGCCGCTTCGGCGTCACGAGCGAGTACCTCGTCAACGCCGACGACATCCAGATCAAGATGGCCCAGGGCGCCAAGCCGGGTGAGGGCGGTCAGCTGCCCGGCCCGAAGGTCAACCCGTACATCGCCAAGACCCGGCACTCCACGCCCGGCGTCGGCCTCATCAGCCCGCCGCCGCACCACGACATCTACTCGATCGAGGACCTCGCCCAGCTCATCCACGACCTGAAGAACGCCAACTCCAAGGCCCGCATCCACGTCAAGCTCGTGGCCGAGGTCGGCGTCGGCACGGTCGCGGCGGGCGTGTCCAAGGCGCACGCCGACGTCGTGCTCATCTCCGGCCACGACGGCGGCACCGGCGCCTCGCCGCTGACGTCCCTCAAGCACGCCGGCTCGCCGTGGGAGCTGGGCCTCGCCGAGACGCAGCAGACGCTGCTGCTCAACGGCCTGCGCGACCGGATCGTGGTGCAGGTGGACGGCCAGCTGAAGACCGGTCGCGACGTCGTCATCGGCGCGCTGCTCGGCGCCGAGGAGTACGGCTTCGCGACCGCTCCGCTGGTCGTGAGCGGCTGCATCATGATGCGCGTCTGCCACCTCGACACCTGCCCGGTCGGGGTCGCCACGCAGCGCCTCGAGCTGCGCGAGAAGTACAGCGGCAAGGCCGAGTTCGTCGTCACCTTCTTCGAGTACGTCGCGCAGGAGGTCCGGGAGATCCTGGCCGCGCTGGGCTTCCGCTCGCTGCAGGAGGCGATCGGCCACGTCGAGGTGCTCGACGTGCAGAAGGCGGTCGAGCACTGGAAGGCGTCCGGCCTGGACCTCTCGCCCGTGCTCCACCTGCCCGAGCTGCCCGAGGGCACGGCCGTGACGCAGGTCGTCGCGCAGGACCACGGCCTGCAGCACGCGCTCGACAACACCCTCATCGCGCTGGCCGAGGCGGCCCTGGTCGACGGCAGCCCGGTGACGATCGACCTGCCCGTCCGCAACGTCAACCGCACCGTCGGGACGATGCTGGGCTCGGAGGTCACCCGCCGCTACGGCGGCGCCGGCCTGCCCGAGGGGACGATCGACGTCACGCTGACCGGCTCGGCCGGCCAGTCGCTCGGCGCCTTCCTCCCGCGCGGCGTCGTCCTGCGGCTGTACGGCGACGCCAACGACTACGTCGGCAAGGGCCTGTCCGGTGGCCGGATCGTCGTGCGTCCGGACGTCACCGCGACCTTCGCCGCCGAGGACAACGTCATCGCCGGCAACACGCTGCTGTACGGCGCGACCGCCGGCTCGCTGTTCGTCCGCGGCCGGGTCGGCGAGCGTTTCTGCGTCCGCAACTCCGGGGCGACCGCGGTCGTCGAGGGCGTCGGTGACCACGCCTGCGAGTACATGACCGGCGGACGGGTGGCGATCCTCGGCCCGACCGGGCGCAACGTCGCCGCCGGCATGAGCGGCGGCGTGGCGTACCTGCTCGACCTCGACGAGGCCAAGGTCAACCGCGAGATGGTCGACCTCGAGCCGCTGGCCGAGGGTGACCGCGAGACGCTGCGCCAGATGCTGTCCGACCACCTCTGCGAGACCGGTTCCGCGGTCGCGGAGCGGCTGCTCGAGACGGCGGCCTGGGAACGGTTCACCAAGGTGATGCCGCGTGACTACAAGAAGGTGCTCGCCGCGATGGAGCAGGCGCGCGAGGACGGCACCGACGTCGACGAGGCCGTCATGGCCGCGAGCAAGGGCTGAGGACATGGGCGACCCCACGGGCTTCCTGAAGCACGACCGCGAGCTGCCTACCCGGCGCCCCGTCGACGTCCGCATCCGGGACTGGAAGGAGGTGTACGAGCAGTTCGACCCCGCGCACCTGCACGACCAGGCCGGTCGCTGCATGGACTGCGGCATCCCCTTCTGCCACAACGGCTGCCCGCTCGGCAACCTCATCCCGGAGTGGAACGACCTCGTCTTCCGCGACGACTGGGACGAGGCGATCGAGCGCCTGCACGCCACGAACAACTTCCCGGAGTTCACCGGGCGGCTGTGCCCGGCGCCCTGCGAGGCCGCGTGCGTGCTCGGCATCAACGAGAAGCCCGTCACGATCAAGCAGGTCGAGGTCGAGATCGCCGACCGTGCCTGGGACGAGGGCTGGGTCAAGCCGCAGCCGCCGCTGTCGCGGTCCGGCCGCAAGGTCGCCGTCGTCGGCTCCGGCCCGGCCGGGCTGGCCGCCGCGCAGCAGCTGACCCGCGCCGGCCACGACGTCACCGTCCTCGAGCGCGCCGACCGCATCGGCGGGCTGCTGCGCTACGGGATCCCCGAGTTCAAGATGGAGAAGCGGGTTCTCGACCGGCGGCTGGACCAGATGCGCGCCGAGGGCACGTCGTTCCGCACCGGCGTCGACGTCGGCGTCGACGTGACCGTCGAGCAGCTGCGCGAGGAGTACGACGCCGTGCTGCTCGCCGGCGGGTCCACGCTCGGCCGGGACCTGCCGGTGCCCGGTCGGGAGCTGGCCGGCATCCACCTGGCGATGGAGTACCTCGTCCCGTCCAACCGCGTGCAGGAGGGCGACCTGCAGAAGGCGCCGATCGACGCCGCGGGCAAGGACGTCGTCATCATCGGCGGCGGCGACACCGGCGCCGACTGCCTGGGCACCGCCATCCGCCAGGGCGCCCGCTCGACGACCCAGCTCGAGATCATGCCGCGCCCGCCCGAGGAGCGCCCGGACTCCACCCCGTGGCCGACCTGGCCGCTGGTCTACCGGACGAGCAGTGCGCACGAGGAGGGCGGGGAGCGGTTGTTCTCCGTCAACACGAAGCAGTTCACCGGCACCGCTGGTCCGGAAGGGGGCTCCGTCGCGGGCCTCGAGCTCGTCGACGTCGAGATGGTGGACGGCCGCTTCGAGCCGGTCGAGGGCTCGGCCCGGACCATCCCGGCCCAGCTCGTGCTGCTCGCCATGGGCTTCACCGGTCCGCAGCGCGCCGGCCTGCTCGACGCCCTCGGCGTCGACGTCGACGGCCGCGGCAACGTGGTCCGCGACGCCGAGTGGGCCACCAGCGTCCCCGGCGTCTGGGTCGCGGGCGACATGGGCCGCGGGCAGTCGCTCATCGTCTGGGCGATCGCCGAGGGACGCGCCGCTGCGGCCGCCGTCGACCGCTCGCTGTGCGGCGACACGCAGCTCCCGAGCCCGGTCACGCCCACGAGCCGGTAGCCGCTCGGCGTCCGCCTAGTCTGGCGGAGTGAAGCGCCGAGCGAAGATCGTCTGCACCCTGGGTCCTGCCACGCACACCTACGAGGGCGTGCGCGGGCTGGTCTACGCGGGCATGGACGTCGCCCGGCTGAACTTCAGCCACGGGGCGTACGAGCAGCACGCCGAGGCCTATTCCTGGGTGCGGCAGGCGAGCGACGAGAGCGGGCGCGGCGTCGGCGTCCTGGCCGACCTGCAGGGTCCGAAGATCCGCCTCGGCACGTTCGCGGCCGGTCCGGTCGTGTGGGCGACCGGTGAGACCGTGACGATCACGACCGACGACGTCGCCGGCACCCACGACCGGGTCGGCACCACCTACGCCGGGCTCGCCGCCGACGTCAGCGTCGGGGACCGGCTGCTCGTCGACGACGGACGGGTCGGCCTCAAGGTCGTCGGCGTCGACGGGCCGGACGTGAGGTTGCTGGTCACCGAGGGCGGTCCCGTCAGCAACAACAAGGGCCTGTCCCTGCCGGGGATCGGCGTCAGCGTCCCCGCCCTGTCCGAGAAGGACGAGGAGGACCTCCGCTTCGCCCTCGGACTGCGGGTCGACATGATCGCGCTGTCGTTCGTCCGCACGGCCGCCGACGTGATCCGCGTGCACGAGATCATGGACGAGACCGGGGTCCGGCTGCCGGTCCTGGCGAAGATCGAGAAGCCGCAGGCCGTCGACAACCTCGAGGAGATCGTCGCCGCCTTCGACGGCCTGATGGTCGCCCGCGGCGACCTGGGCGTCGAGATGCCCCTCGAGCGGGTCCCGCTCGTGCAGAAGCGCTGCGTGCAGGCGGCCCGCGAGCAGGCCAAGCCGGTCATCGTGGCGACCCAGATGCTCGAGTCGATGATCGGCGCCTCGCGCCCGACGCGCGCGGAGGCCAGCGACGTCGCCAACGCCGTCCTGGACGGCGCCGACGCCGTGATGCTGTCGGGCGAGACCAGCGTCGGCCAGTACCCCGTCGAGGCCGTCGCCACCATGGCCCGCATCGTGGTCGCCGCCGAGGAGGACCTCGCCCGCGTCCCGGCGGTGCAGGCGGAGCCGACCTCCATCAGCGGCGCCATCGCCCGGGCCGCCGCCTCGGTCGGCCGCACGGTCGGCGCGAGCGCGCTCGTCGCGTTCACGCAGAGCGGCGACACCGCGCGCCTGCTGGCCGGCCACCGCTCGCCGATCCCGCTGCTGGCGTTCACGCCGGTCGCCGACGTGCGCTCGCAGCTGGCCCTGACCTGGGGCGTCGAGACGTTCCTGGTGCCGTCCGTGGAGCACACCGACGAGATGGTCCGTCAGGTCGACGGCGCCATGCTCGGGCTCGGTCGCATGCAGCCGGGGGAGTACGTGACCATCGTCGCCGGTAGCCCGCCCTCGACGAGCGGCTCGACCAACGCCATGCGGGTGCACAAGCTCGGCGCCCCGGTCCCGGCCACCCCTGACTACGGGCGCCGGGTCGACGACGTCTGAGCGGGCTGGCTGCTAGCGGGGTGTCGCGACGCTGACGTAGAGGTAGCGCGGCGCCTTGACCCGTGAGGTCGAGTACGACCGGTTGCCGTTCATGTTGTAGTGCGCCACCGACACCGAGCCGTCGGCGTACACCCCCTGCACGTAGCCGACGTGACCGTAGGAGCCGGCGCGCATCGTCCCGTTCGGACGCGTCGAGCCGCTGGAGTAGTACGCGCCCGCCTCGCCCGCGTTCCAGTGCGCGATCGAGCCGGGCACCGGCTCGCTGCCGATCCCGTAGCCCAGCCTGCGGGCGGTGTCGTCCCAGGTCAGCGCGCTGCCCCACTTCTGGCTCGCGTTGCTCAGCGGGTGGTTGCGCTGGGCCATCCTCCAGGCGACGAAGCTGACGCACTGGCGCTTGGTGAAGCCCCAACGGTCGGCGCTCTGCGTCGTGTCGGTGCGCCAGGGGTAGTCGTCGCCCGCCGCTCCGGCCGGAGCGGAGGTGGCAGCGAACAGGGCCAGCGCCGTCGTGACGACGACGAGCAGGCGGGAGAGCAGGCGCACGGACAGCTCCTCGAACGGCGGGGTCAGGGTCTTCGAGGACATCGGCAGGACGATGGGCTTCCTGCAGTCGTGCGGCCGGTCAAGTATGACCAGGCGGACTAGCCCGTTCGGGCTTGCGGACACACGCAGCGTGGTCGGGACGCGCGCGACACCCGGGTCCCACCGCTAGGCTCGCCGGTGCTCCCGCCGGGGGCACGGCCCCCGTAGCCCAAGGGCAGAGGCGCGACACTCAAAACGTCGTCAGTGTGGGTTCGAATCCCACCGGGGGCACCTGTCAGACCTGCCTCCCAGCGTGGTCCCGTGCCCGTCACCCACCCACCGGCTCTGCGCCTGCTCGCCGTCGAGCGCGTGGCGGCGGGGGCCCGACCCGTCGACGTGGCGCGCGAGCTAGGGGTCTCGCCCACCAGCGTGTACGCGTGGCTGCGCTGCCTGGCGCCTCACCTCGTCCGTCCGGCGTCGAACGCGTGCTGCCGCTGCGGCCGCGCCAGGGATGCCGGCGGACGGACCTGCCTACGCCCAGCTGCTGGGCGCCTACCTCGGAGACGGCTGCCTGAGCCGCGGGGCGCGGGCCTGGGCCCTGCGCATCACCTGCGACGACGCGTGGCCCGGGGTCGCCGACGAGGTGGCCGACGTCCTCGAGCGGGTGAGCGGGAACCGGGTGCACAGAGCGGGCACGGCGGGGTGCCACGACGTGCAGGCCTACTGGCAGCACTGGCCCTGCCTGCTGCCCCAGCACGGCCCCGGCCCCGAGCACCTGCGACCGAAGGTGCTCGAGCCGTGGCAGCAGGAGGTCGCGCAGGCCCATCCCGGCCGCCTGCTGGGGGGCTGTTCCACAGCGACGGCTGGCGCGGTGAGAACGTCGCGGTCCGACGGGCCGGCGACACGGTGGTGCGCTACCGGTACCCCCGGTACGAGCTCACGTCCAAGAGCGACGACATCCGGGGGCTGTGCGGGGACGCGCTCGACCTGCTCGGCATCGCGTGGCGGCCGAACGGCCCGTGGCGGATCAGCGTCGCCCGGCGCGAGGCGGTCACCGCCCTCGACGAGCACGTCGGCCCGAAGCACTGACCGGCCGCCCCGTCGCCGTCTGCTCCGACCCGTCCGCCGCGGTAGATCGCCCTCCGCTAGCGTTCGGCCCTCGACGACAGGGGAGGACCCGTGACTGCTCCGCCGCTCCGCCCCCCGCTCACGGTGCTCGTCGCCGAGGACGAGGCGCTCATCCGCATGGACCTCGTCGAGATGCTCGAGGAGGAGGGCTACTCCGTCGTCGGGCAGTGCGGTGACGGCGCCTCCGCCGTCCGCCTCGCGACCGAGCTGCGGCCCGACCTGGTGATCCTCGACGTGAAGATGCCCGTCCTGGACGGGCTGTCCGCCGCCGAGCAGGTCGTGGCCGCTCGGCTGTCAGCCGTCGTCATCCTCACCGCCTTCAGCCAGCGCGACCTCGTCGAGCGGGCGCGGGAGGCCGGGGTCATGGCCTACCTCGTCAAGCCGTTCCAGAAGAAGGACCTGCTGCCCGCGATCGAGATGGCCGTGTCGCGGTTCGGCGAGCTCACGGCCCTCGAGCGCGAGGTGGGCGACCTGACCGGCCGGCTGGAGGCGCGCAAGCTCGTCGACCGGGCGAAGGGCGTCCTGCAGGGGCGCGGGATGACGGAGCCGGAGGCGTTCCGGTGGATCCAGCGGACGTCGATGGACCAGCGGCGCTCGATGCGCGCGGTCGCGCAGAGCGTGCTCGACGACCCCGCCGACGAGCCGGTCGCCGACGCAGAAGCGGACACCTCCGGACACGCTCCTTAGACGAGCCCCGCAGCAGGTCACGACCTCGCAACGACGCGGACACGACGCTGCGGACTCGCGCCGCGAGAGCGTGCGCTGCAGATAGGTTCGGCCCATCTCGAGCGCCGCGGACTGCGGCGTCCCCTTCGTCCTCAAGGAGACGGTGGATGACTTCCCCCGTACGTACCTGGCGCATGCTGGCCGCCATCACCGCCGGCACGCTGGCGCTGGCCGCCTGCGGTGGCGGCGACGACGACGTCGCCGCCGACCCGAGCACGGCCCCCTCCGCCTCCGCGTCCGCCGGTGGCAGTGCCGCTCCGGCGAACGAGGCCGATGGCGTCCTCACCGTCGGCACCCTGCTGCCGCAGACCGGCTCGCTCGCCTTCCTCGGCCCGCCCGAGTTCGCCGGCGTCGACCTGGCCGTGCAGGAGATCAACGCCAACGGCGGTGTCCTGGGCAAGCCGGTCGCCAAGGTCGACTCCGACTCCGGTGACACCTCGACCAACATCGCGTCGCAGTCCACCCAGCGCCTGCTGTCGCAGGGCGTCGACGCCATCGTCGGCGCGGCGTCCTCCGGCGTCTCCAAGACCGTCATCGACGCCATCACCGGCGCCGGCGTCGTGCAGATCTCTCCGGCCAACACCTCGCCGGACTTCACCGACTACCCGGACAAGGGCCTGTACTTCCGCACCGCCCCGTCCGACGTCCTGCAGGGCCGCATCCTCGGCGACCAGATCATCGCCGACGGCAACGCCAGCGTCGGCATCCTGGCGCTCCAGGACGCCTACGGCACCGGTCTGTCGGAGAACGTGACCAAGTCGGTCGAGGGCGCCAACGGCGAGGTCGTCGAGACGGTCATCTACGACCCGAAGGCCGCCGAGTTCACCGCCGAGGTGTCCAAGATCAAGGCCGCCGACCCGCAGGCGGTCGTGCTGATCGGCTTCGACGAGTCCGCCAAGATCATCCAGGAGCTCGCCAAGCAGGGCATCGGCCCGCAGCAGGGCAAGCCGCTCTACCTGGTCGACGGCAACACCGGCAACGCGCTCGGCGAGAAGCTGCCCGCGGGCGTCCTCAAGGGCGTCCAGGGCACCATCCCCGGTGTGGCTGCGCCCGGCAACCTGCGTGAGCGCCTGCTCAAGGTCGACCCGGCCCTGAAGGACTTCTCGTACTCGGCCGAGTCCTACGACGCGGTCGTGGTCGTGGCCCTGGCCGCCGAGGTCGCCAAGAGCGACGCCGGCAAGGACATCGCCGCCAAGCTCGTCGAGGTCACCACCGGTGGTGAGAAGTGCACGACCATCAAGGCCTGCTTCGACCTGGCCAAGGCCGGCACCGACTTCGACTACGACGGTGTCTCCGGTCCGATCGAGTTCGACGAGAACGGCGACCCGACCGAGGCCAGCGTCGGTGTCTACACCTACGGTGCGGACAACAAGCTGCTCGCCAAGGTCACCTACAAGGCCGGCAAGCTCTAGCCGACCCAGCTCCGACGAGGGGCCCGACCGCACCAGCGGTCGGGCCCCTCGCCCGTTCCCGGGTCCTCCGGCGGCCGCCGTGGCACCGCCTCTGATCGTCCGATCGTGCGGTCCCGTCGACGACACGCCGCCGTCACTCGATGCGGACGCACGGCCGCAAGATCGACGCGGCGGGGGCCGGTGCGGCACGACGAAGACCGGCCCCCGCGCGGGGGACCGGCCCCGGACGGCAGGCTCAGGCCTTGGCGAGCGTGCCCAGGTAGAGCTCGATGACCTTCGGGTCCTTGGCCAGCTCGCGGCCGGTGGCCGTGTAGGCGTTGCGGCCCTGGTCCAGGACGTAGCCGCGGTCGCAGATCTGCAGGCAGCGTCGGGCGTTCTGCTCCACCATGACGACCGAGACGCCGGCCTTGTTGATCTGGCGGACGCGGATGAACACCTCGTCCTGCAGCGCGGGGGACAGGCCGGCGGACGGCTCGTCGAGCAGCAGCACCGACGGCTCCATCATGAGCGCACGGCCCATCGCGACCATCTGGCGCTCACCGCCGGACAGCGAGCCGGCCCGCTGCTTGCGCCGGTCGGCCAGGGCCGGGAACAGCCCGGCCACGAAGTCGAACCGCTCGGCGAAGCGCTTGGGCGCCTGGAACAGCCCCATCTGCATGTTCTCCTCGATGGTGAGCGAGGGGAACACGTTCTCGGTCTGCGGCACGAAGCCGACGCCCTTGCGGACCAGCGAGTGCGCCTTCAGACCGGTGATGTCCTCGCCGCGCAGCACCACCGTGCCCGTGCGGATGGTCACCAGGCCGAACATGGCCTTGAGCAGCGTCGACTTGCCGGCGCCGTTCGGGCCGATGATGCCGACCAGCTCGCCGTCCTGCACGTACAGGTCGCAGCCGTTGAGGATGTTCACGCCCGGCACGTAGCCGGCGACGACCTCGTCGCAGCGCAGCAGCGCGCCCTCCGCGGCCGCCAGGTGGGCGTCTCGCGAGAGGACGTCACCGGCACGGACCTGGGCGTCGGCTGCCGCGGCCTCCTCGTCGACCTCAAAGCCAGGCTCGTCGAGCCCGCCCTGCACGCCCGGGGTGGTCATCGGTCGCCCTCCTGCTCGCGCAGCTCGGCCTCGGCGGCCGCGAGCTGCTCCTGCTCCTGCGCCTCGTCGAGCGGGGCGTCGTGGTGCCCGCCGAGGTAGGCGTCGATGACGGCCTCGTCGGCCATGATCGCGTCGGGCGGTCCCTCCGCGATCACCCGGCCCTGGGCCATGACGAGCACCCAGTCGCTGATGTCGCGGACCATGTCCATGTCGTGCTCGACGAACAGCACGGTCATGCCGTCCTCGCGCAGCGCCTTGACGTGGCCCAGCAGCGACTGCGTCAGCGCCGGGTTCACCCCGGCCATCGGCTCGTCGAGCATGACCATCTCCGGGCCGACCATCAGGGCGCGGGCCATCTCGAGCAGCTTGCGCTGGCCGCCGGACATCGTGCCCGCGAAGTCGTCGCGCTTCTTGTCCAGCTTGAAGCGGGCGAGCAGCTCCTCGGCCCGGGCGGTGTTCTCCTGCTCCTGCTTGCGCCAGGTCATCGGCAGGATCGCGCGCCAGAAGTTCTCACCGCGCTGGCCGGTGGCGCCGAGCAGCATGTTCTGCATGACGGTGAGGCGTGACAGCGCCTTGGTGAGCTGGAAGGTGCGGACCATGCCGCGCCGGGCGACCTTGTGCGACGGGACGCCGGCGAGGGACTGGCCGTTGAACGTCCAGGTCCCGTCGTCGGGGGTGTCGAAGCCGGTGAGCAGGTTGAAGAACGTGCTCTTGCCGGCGCCGTTCGGCCCGATGAGGGCCGTGATCGAGCCGCGCTGGATCTCGACGTGACCGACGTCGACCGCCGTCAGCCCGCCGAAGCGGCGGGTCACGCCGTCCGCGACGAGGATCGGGTCGGGCTTGCTCGAGCCGGGCACGGCCTCCACGCCGGCGAAAGCCCGCAGGGCGGCGTCCTTGCGCGGGGTCAGGGACGCGGTGGGGACAGCGGGCTCAGCGGGCATCGAGCGCCAGCTCCCTTCGGTCGCCGAACAGGCCTTGTGGTCGGAAGATCATCAGCGCCATCAGCCCGAGCCCGACGAGCATGATGCGCACCTGACCGATCTGGAACGTCGTGAGGATCGAGTCGGAGATGTACCCGGCGCTCTTGGCCTGCGTGAGGATGTTGTCGGTCAGCGACAGCAGCGCCCAGAAGATCGCCGCACCGACGACCGGACCGAACACGCGCGCGGCACCGCCGAGGATGACGATCGTGTAGGCGTAGAAGGTCGTGTCGGTCGAGAAGTTGTCGGGCTGGACGACGGCGCGACCCCAGGCGGTCATGAAGCCGGCCAGGCAGCCGAGCACGCCACCGAGGACCAGGCTCTGCAGCTTGTAGGAGAAGACGTTCTTGCCGAGCGAGCGGACGGCGTCCTCGTCCTCGCGGATCGCCTTGAGCACACGGCCCCAGGGGCTGCGCATGAGCAGGAAGACCAGCAGGCAGGACAGCCCGATCAGCGTCCAGCCGACCGAGAGCACCCAGGTCTGGCGCTCGTCGAACTCGAGCGGGCCGAGGCCGTACTCGCCCGGGCCGAGCGGGTTGATGGAGTAGAAGCCCTCGGCGAAGCGGCCGAGGCCGTCCGACCCGCCGGTGTACTCCGACAGCGACACCGAGCGGAACAGCAGGCGCACGATCTCGGCCGCGGCGATCGTCACGATCGCGAGGTAGTCGGCCCGCAGCCGCAGCGTCGGGGCGCCGAGCAGCAGCGCGAGCACGACCGCGCCGAGCAGGCCGACGGCGACGCCGACCAGCGTCGGCAGTTCGAACTCCGCGACGCTGATCGCCAGGCCGTAGCCGGCCACCGCGAGGAACGCGGCCTGGCCGAAGTTGAGCAGCCCGGTGTAGCCGAAGTGCACGTTGAGGCCGATCGCCGCCAGAGCGAAGATCACCGTGTCGAGGCCGACCATCGCCGTCAGGGCGTTGGTGAGGATCAGGGACCAGTCCATGTCCGACTCCCGGTCAGCCGACGCGCTCGGCCCGGCCCAGGATGCCCTGAGGACGGACGAGCAGGATGAGGATGAGGATGGCGAGGGCGCCCGCGTTCTTCAGCTCGGTAGGCACGAAGATCGTCGACACCTGGGTGAAGATGCCGACGACGAGGCTGCCGACGAGCGCGCCGAAGGCGGTGCCGAGACCGCCGAGGGTCACGCCCGCGAAGACCAGCAGGAGGATCTGGAAGCCGAGCTGGAAGCTGACCTGCTGCGCGAGCGCGAGCAGGATGCCGGCCAGGCCCGCGAGGCCGGCACCGGCGACCCAGACGGTCGAGATGACCCGTTCGACGTCGATGCCGGACGACGCGGCGAGCGCCGGGTTGTCGGAGACCGCGCGGGTCGCCTTGCCGATGCGGGTGCGCAGCAGGGCGTAGGCGACGGCCAGCAGCATGACGATGCAGATGCCCATGCTGATGAGGTCCTTGGGCGCGATGGTGACCGGCCCGAGGTCGTAGCCGGTCTGGCCCTGGTAGTCGTCGTACGGCGCCGTGGACCCGCCGAACTGGTAGAGGAACAAGCCGCGCAGGAACAGTGCGAGGCCGATCGTCACCACGAGCATGGCGATCAGGCCGGTACCCTTCTTGCGCAGCGGCCGCCACAGGACCCGGTCCTGGACGCCGCCCAGCAGGGCGGACGCGACCACCGCCAGCAGCGCGGCGGGCACCAGCTGGATGCCCATCGTGACGTTGAACAGGTAGGCCAGCAGGGCGCCGAGGGTGATCAGCTCGCCGTGGGCGAAGTTGACCAGCCCGGTGGTGCCGTAGATGAGCGAGAGCCCGACGGCCGCGAGCGCGATGATGAGGCCGAAGTTCAGGCCCTCCACCGCCAGCTGCGGGAGCCGGTCGAGGTCGCTCTGGACGTTGCGGGTGCCCTCGCCGAGGGGGAACAGCACCGACCGCTGCTGGTCGACGGCGACCGGCAGCGTGATGCTCGCGCTGCGCCCCTCGCGGATCGCGACCCGCTCGGGCAGCGTCTCCTCGTCGAGGGTCACGACGTAGTCGCCGGCCTCGGGGACGGGGATGACGAAGGCGCCCTCCGCGTCGGTGACGGCCTCGCCGACCGACTGGCCGTCCACGGTCGCGACGGTGATCGTGACGCCCTCGAGCGCCTCCCCGGCGTTCTGCAGGCGGCCCTGGACGGTCTCACCGGCGGCGACGGCCGCTCCGGGAAGGAGCAGCACGCACAGCGCGGCGAGCAGGCCCCCGATCACAGCTCGTACGGCGTGGCGCACGCGGTCTCCTGTTCGTCGGACCCGGCTCGCGGTGCGGGTCGCGCACCGGACGGGAGCGCGGAGCATAGCGTCGGCGTGGCGCGCTCCGAGGCATGACGAGGAGAGACGCGCAGGGCGTCACCGCACCGTGATCGGGTGGACGCACTCCGCTGTCGTACAGGGTTTCTCAGCGGCACCGGCGCCGCGGCGCGCCGCGATCCGGGGCCGCGCGGGGGGTGACGGGAGCCGGATGGGCGTCATACTCGGAAGGGTGGTGACCGCCGCAGCCCCGGGGCACGTGACTGCGGCCTGCCCGGGGGCCGCCGGACAGCGGCTGCGGCCGAGCCGCCCGAGTCCTGGCCGTGGTCCGCTCGTTCTCCTCGACGTGGGAGTTCAGACGGTGGCGGCAGACCGACCGCGTCCCGCGGGTGCACCCCGCACGTCGCTCGCGCCGCAGGTGCGCTCGTGACCGTCGCGAGGACGAGCGCCTCGGTCGACGTGCCGCGGCAGCCGACCGCGGCGGGTGCGCGTCCGGTGGCCCGCACCGCCGCCGCCGTCCGGCTGACGGCTCCGGGTCCCGCGGCCGTCCTGCGCGAGATCGTCCTGGTCACCGCCCTGCTGCTGGCCTACCAGGGTGGTCGGCTGCTCGGCGGCCACGACCGGCTGACCGCCGATGCGAACGGGCTGCGGGTGCTGCAGCTCGAGCAGGTGCTGCGGCTGCCCCGCGAGCAGGACCTGCAGGCGCTCGTGCTGCCGCTCGAACCGGTGGTGCAGGCCGCGAACGGCTTCTACGCCGCAGCGCACCTGCCGGTCACGGCCCTCGCGCTGCTGTGGCTGCTCGTCCGGCGTCCGGCCGTCTACCGGTGGGCCCGGACCGCCCTCGGCGCCGCCACCGGTACCGCCCTGGTCGTCTACGTGCTCGTGCCGGTGACCCCGCCCCGCCTGCTGGACGGCCACGGCTTCGTCGACACGGCCGAGCTGCACGGCCAGTCGGTGTACGACGCGAGCTCGTCGCTCACCAACCAGTTCGCCGCGCTGCCGAGCCTGCACGTCGGCTGGGCCGTGCTCGTGGCCGTCGTGTGCGTCAGCGCCTCGGCGACCCGCTGGGCCTGGTTGTGGGTGCTGCACCCGGTCGCGACCGTCGCGGTGGTGGTCGCCACGGGCAACCACTACTGGCTGGACGCCGCCGCGGGAGCCGCGCTGGTCGGGATCGCGCTCGTCGCCGCCCGGCACCGCCCACTCGGCACGGGCCCGCTCAGGACAGGACGTCGACCAGCGCCGTGAGCGCCGGGGCGACCAGCAGCGCCGGCAGCAGGTCACCCACCGCCACCTGCTTGAGGTCGAGCAGGCGCAGCCCCACCCCGAGCAGCAGCACCCCACCGGTCGCCGTCACGGCCGCGACCAGCGACGCCGGCAGCAGGCCACCGAGCAGGAAGCCGAGCAGCGTCAGCAGGCCCTGGACCACCCCGACCGACAGGGCCGCGGCCGCCACGCCCCAGCCGAGCGAGGCCGCGAACGCGAGGGCGGCGAACCCGTCCAGGGTGCTCTTGAGGGCGAGCTGGTCGATGCCCCGGCCCAGCCCGTCCGAGAGCGACCCGAGGACCGCCAGCGGACCGATGACGAACACCAGGGACGCGCTGACGTAGCCCTCGACGAAGCGGGCGCGCTCGGGGCCGGCGTCCTCGCGCGACAGCCGGCGCTGCAGCCACGCGCCGGTGCCCTCGAGCCTGGCCTCCAGCTCCAGCAGGGAACCCGCGATGCCGCCGACCAGCAGGGCGCCGAGCACCACGAGCAGGGTGCCGCTGTCGCCGACGGCCCCCCGGAAGTCGGGGTCGGACAGGCCGGCCACGTTGAGGGCGCCGATGACGAGGGTGACCAGCCCCAGGGCGTCGGTGACCGTCGTGCGGGTCCGCTCGGGCAGCCGGTGCCCGAGGAGCACGCCGAGCCCGGAGCCGACCAGCACGGTCGTCATGTTGAGCACGGTGCCGGCACCCCGGAGCACGAGCAGACCCCCCGTCCGGCCGAGCCGCGGGCGCCGGGATGGCGCTAGTGTCGGCAGGTCCGGGGGAGCCTAGGTGCCGCCCGGCCGCGCGCCCCGCACGTCCCCGTCCGCCCGCTCGCCGGGCACCGCCTGCGCCGTCCCACGGCGCCGAACGCGCAGGAGCTGGTCCGTGGCCCGTACCGCCCTGCGCGTCCGCCCGGCCGAGGTCGCGGACCTGCCCGCTCTGCTGGCCTTCGGCGACGAGCTGCGCGACCAGCTGCTGCCCAGTGAGGTCGGCGCTCGCCCGCGCGGTGTCCCGGCCATGGCCCGCGCCTACCTCGAGCAGCGCTACGTCGAGGCGCTCGAGGACGCCGACCGCCACCTGGTCGTCGTGGTGGGGGAGGACGACGAGCCGCTCGGCATGGCGCTGTTCACCGTGGCGTCGGCCAACGCGCTGCTCGACCTGCCCGCGGTCCACATGAGCCACGCCGTCGTGGCCGACCGGCACAAGCGCCGTGGCGCCGGCAAGGCGCTCGTGGGCGCGGCGGCGTCCTTCGCCGAGCAGCGCGGGCTGGAGCAGATCGTCGTGTCGGTGCACCCGGGCTCGCGCGACGCGAACCGGTTCTTCGCCCGCCTCGGCTTCGCGCCTCTGGCGGTGCGCCGGGTGGCGCCGGTGGCGATGGTCCGCCGGCGGCTGGCGCAGGGGGACCACCGCCCGGCCGACCACGTGGTGCGCCGCCGCCCGCGCCGGCTGGGCCGTCCTGCCAACCCCGCTCCCGTGCCGCTCGGTCCCGCCGACGACGACACGTGGGACGTCGCCCCCGGCTCCTAGACTGCCCGGGTGGCTGCGAAGAAGGACGACCCGACCCCCGCCCGCTCGCGACTGCTCCTGCTCGACGGCCACTCGCTGGCGTACCGGGCCTTCTTCGCACTGCCGGTCGAGAACTTCTCCACGACGACCGGCCAGCCGACCAACGCGGTCTACGGCTTCACCGCGATGCTCATCAACGTCCTGCGCGACGAGGCACCGACGCACGTCGCGGTGAGCTTCGACATCTCCAAGTCGACCTTCCGCACCGAGACCTACGCCGACTACAAGGCGGGCCGGGCCGAGACGCCGACCGACTTCAAGGGCCAGGTGTCGCTGGTCCGCGAGGTGCTGGACGCGCTGCGGGTCCCGATCGTGTGCGCTGAGGGCTTCGAGGCCGACGACGTCATCGCCACCCTCGCCACGCAGGCCGAGGCCGAGGACATGGACGTCCTCATCGTCACCGGCGACCGCGACGCCTTCCAGCTCGTCACCGACCGGGTCACCGTGCTCTACAACGCCCGCGGCGTGTCCGACATGCGCCGCATGACGCCCGACTCGGTGCAGGAGAAGTACGGTCTGTCACCCGCGCAGTACCCCGAGTTCGCCGCGCTGCGGGGCGATCCCAGCGACAACCTGCCCGGCATCCCCGGCCTGGGGGAGAAGACCGCGACCAAGCTCATCCAGCAGTACGGCGACGTCGGCTCACTGATCGACCACGTCGACGAGGTCAAGGGCAAGGTCGGCGACAACCTGCGGGCCGGCATCGCCTCGGTCGCGCGCAACCGCCAGCTGACCGAGCTCGTCCGCGACGTCCCGCTCGAGGTCGGCCCGCACGACCTGCGGCTGGGCCAGTGGGACCGCGACGAGGTGCACAAGGTCTTCGACGCGCTGCAGTTCCGGGTCCTGCGCGAGCGGCTGTACGCGACGCTGTCGGCGGTCGAGCCGGAGGCCGACCAGGGCTTCGACGTCGACTCGCGGGTCCTCGGCCCCGGCGAGGTCCGGGCGTTCCTCGACGGGCTGCCCCGAGGAGTGCGGGTCGGCCTGCAGGTCCGCGGCACCTGGAGCCGGGGCACCGGCGACGCCAACGCGCTCGGCATCGCCGGCCCGTCGCCCGCCGTCCCGCCGGAGGCGGGCCAGGAGGGACAGCGCGAGTCCGAGCGGCCAGGGGACGCCGCCTTCGTCGACCTGCACACCCTCGACGCCGACGACGAGCAGGCCCTCGCCGCCTGGCTCGCCGACCCGTCCGTCGAGAAGGCGGTGCACGACGCGAAGGGACCGCTGTTGGCGCTGTGGGCGCGCGGCTGGACGCTCGCCGGCCTGACCAGCGACACCGCGCTCGCGGCCTACCTCGCGCTTCCCGGCCAGGGCGTGTTCGACCTGGGCGACCTCGCGCTGCGCTTCCTGCGCCGGGAGCTGCGGGCCGAGGGCAAGGACGACGGGCAGCTGAGCTTCGACGGCGAGGAGGACACCACCGCCCAGTCCGACGTCGCGGTGCGGGCCCGGGCCGTCGCCGACCTCGCGGTGGCGCTCGACCAGGACCTCGAGCGGCGCGGCGGCACCGCGCTGCTGCGCGACCTCGAGCTGCCGCTGGTCGCGGTGCTGGCCCAGTGCGAGCGCACCGGCATCGCCGCCGACGTCGACCACCTCGTCGAGCTCGAGAGCCGGCTGCGCGAGCAGGTCAAGGACGCCGCCGAGCAGGCGTACGCCACCGTCGGCCACGAGTTCCACCTCGGCTCGCCCAAGCAGCTGCAGGCGCTGCTGTTCGACGAGCTCGGCCTGCCGAAGACCAAGAAGATCAAGACCGGGTACACCACGGACGCCGACGCGCTGCAGAACCTCATCGGCACCCACCCGGTCATCGAGGCGCTGCTGCTGCACCGCGAGATGACGCGGCTGCTCATGGTCGTCGAGAAGCAGCTCCTGCCGACCGTGGCGGACGACGGCCGCATCCACACCACCTTCAAGCAGATGGTCGCGGCGACCGGCCGGCTCTCGAGCGACAACCCGAACCTGCAGAACGTCCCGATCCGCACCCAGCAGGGACGCGAGATCCGGCAGGGCTTCGTCGCCGGCCCGGGCTTCGAGTCGCTGATGACCGCCGACTACAGCCAGATCGAGATGCGGATCATGGCGCACCTGTCCGACGACGCCGGCCTCAAGGAGGCCTTCACGACGGGCGAGGACCTGCACACCTTCGTCGCCTCGCGCGCCTTCGGCGTGCCGATCGACCAGGTCGACAGCGAGCTGCGCCGTCGGGTCAAGGCGATGTCGTACGGCCTGGCGTACGGGCTGTCGGCGTTCGGCCTGGCCGGGCAGCTGCGGATCCCGGTCGACGAGGCCAAGGAGCAGATGACGGCCTACTTCGAGCGCTTCGGCGGCATCCGCGCCTACCTGCAGGACGTCGTCGCGCAGGCCCGCCAGGACGGCTACACCTCGACGATCCTGGACCGCCGGCGCTACCTGCCCGACCTCACCAGCGACAACGGCCAGCGCCGGTCGATGGCCGAGCGGATGGCGCTGAACGCCCCGATCCAGGGCAGTGCGGCCGACATCATCAAGCTGGCCATGCTCGGCGTCGACCGGGCGCTGCGCGAGGCCGGGATGACGTCCCGGCTGCTGCTGCAGGTCCACGACGAGCTGGTGCTCGAGGTCGCCGAGGGCGAGCGCGACGCCCTCGAGGCGCTGGTGCGCGAGCAGATGGGCGCCGCCTACCCCGAGCTGTCGGTGCCGCTCGACGTCAGCGTCGGCGTCGGTCGCACCTGGGACGAGGCGGGGCACTGAGCCGGGCGGTCACCGGCCTGGCCGCGCTGCTGCTGGACTTCGACGGGACGCTCGTGGACACCGAGTCGACCGTGCTCGAGTCCTGGCAGCACCTGTACGCCTCGTCCGGCCACGAGCTCGACCTCGACCGCTGGCTGTCGACGGTCGGCGGCGACGTCGAGGAGCGGTACGCCGCGCTGGCCGCGCTGGTCGGGGACGGCTTCGACCACGACGCCGCGCAC
Organism: Frankiales bacterium; assembly: GCA_025966005.1. GTDB lineage: Bacteria > Actinomycetota > Actinomycetes > Mycobacteriales > SCTD01 > SCTD01. The sequence goes on along the minus strand of JAOPVV010000100.1, from coordinate 2,420 downwards.
GACCTGCGTCTGGCCCACGAGCTCGCGCTCGTCGCCGAGCTGCCCCTGCGCGACGGCTGGGCCGAGGTCCTGGACCGGGCCCTCGACCGCGGGCTGCGGCTCGCCGTCGTGTCCAGCTCGCCGCTGTGGTGGGTCGGCGGTCACCTCACCCGGCTCGGGCTGCAGGACCGGTTCGAGCTCGTCGTCACCCGCGAGGACGCCGAGCGGGCCAAGCCGCACCCCGACCTGTACCTCGTCGCGCTCGAGCGGCTGGGCCTGGCGCCCGAGCAGGCGCTCGTCGTCGAGGACTCCGTCAACGGTGCCGCGGCGGCCACGGCAGCCGGTCTCGACGTCGTGGTCGTCCCGAACGCGGTGACGGTCCGGCAGGCCCACGTCGTGCCGTCCCTGGCGCCGACGTCCCTGTGGGCGCACGTCGAGGGCCTGCTCGCCGCCTGACGCGGGTCCGAGGATCAGCGGGTCGAACCGGCGGGGGTGACGGCAGGTGCGGCAGCCACGGCGGCGGCAGCCCGGTCCGGCCGCAGCGACAGCGACAGGGCGGCCGCGGCCAGGCACAGTGCGCCGGCGCCGACCCAGGCCAGGTCGTACGACCCGAGCTCGGTGCGCAGCAGCCCGGCGGCGGAGGCCGCGACCGCGGCCCCCAGCTGGTGGCTGGCGAAGATCCAGCCGAAAACGACGGTCGCCTCTGAGCCGAAGACCTCGCGGCACAGCGCGACGGTCGGCGGCACGGTCGCGGCCCAGTCGAGGCCGTAGAACACGATGAACAGCAGCATCGTGGCCTCGGGCGTCGCCGAGAACAGCACCGGCAGCGTGAACAGCGAGAGCCCGCGCAGCCCGTAGTAGCCGGCGAGGAGCAGCCGCGGGTCGACCCGGTCGGTCAGCCACCCGGAGGCGATCGTGCCGACGACGTCGAACACGCCGACGAGCGCCAGCAGCCCCGCGGCGGTCGTCGTCTGCATCCCGTGGTCGTGGGCGGCGGGGACGAAGTGCGTCGCGATCAGCCCGTTGGTGGTTGCCCCGCAGATGGCGAAGCCACCCGCCAGCAGCCAGAACGCCGGCTGGTGCGACGCGCGGCGCAGCCCACCGAGGGCCACCTTCGCCGGACCGAGAGTCGCCGGCGGGACGGGCGGTGGCGGCTCGGTCGCGCCGTACGGCAGCAGCCCGACGTCCGAGGGACGGTCGCGCAGGAAGGCCAGCACGAGCGGGACGACCGCGAGCGCGGCCGCCGCCACGACCAGGGGGCCGTCCGCCACCCGGAGCGGTCGGACAGCACGGCGACCAGCGGCAGGAAGACCAGCTGGCCGGTGGCGCTGCCGGCGGTGAGGATGCCGGTGACCAGGCCCCTCGAGGTCGTGAACCAGCGGTTCGCAGCGGTCGCCGCCAGCACCAGCGCCATCGAGCCCGTGCCGAGGCCGATCAGCACGCCCCAGCACACCAGCAGCTGCCAGCTCTGCGTCATGAACTCCGTCAGGCCGCTGCCCACAGCCACGACCGTCAGGCGCAGGCGATGACCCGACGGATGCCGAAGCGCTCCATCAGCGCGGCGGCGAAGGGAGCGGTCCGTCCGAACAGCAGCAGGTTGATCGACACGGCCAGCGAGACGGTCGCGGTCGACCAGCCGAACTCGTCCTGCAGCGGGACGATCAGCACGCCCGGCGTCGAGCGGAACCCGGCGGAGGCGACCAGCGCCACGAACGTCACGCCGGCGACCCACCAGGCGCGGTGCACCGCCGACCGGGTCCTGAGAGCGAGCATGCCGGCACGCTAGTGCGACGGGGCACGACAGGGCAGTGGACGGCGCGGGCCGCGACGTGGTCCGGAGGGAGCCCGACGCCTGGAGGCAGCGTGCTGATCGCTGAGCAGTTGGTGCTCGCCGCGCTCGACCCGCGCACGGGCCGGCCCGTCAACGGCGCCCAGAGTGTGCTCCCGGCGTGCCTGACGGGAGCGCTGATCGCCGAGCTGGCGCTGGCGGACGCCGTCCGGCTCGAGGGCAAGCGCTTCGTCGCCGTCGGCGCGGCCCGCCGGCCTGGGGCCTGCTGCACGAGGTGCACACGGCGATGCGCTCCCCGAAGGGCCGACGGGCGGCCGACCAGCTCCGCCGGGTCGACAAGCAGGTGGGCCGGTCGTGGTCGCGGGTCGTCGACGGCCTCATCGACCACGGGGTGCTCGGGCGTGATCCGCGCGGGCCGTTCCGGGTGACCGCGCACCCGGTGCTGCGCCCGGACCTGCGGCTCGAGGTGGTCGAGCGGCTGCGGCGTGCCGCAGCCGGCAGCGGCCCGCTCGAGCCGCGGACGGCGGTGCTGCTCTCGCTCACCGGACCGGCACGGCTGCTCGAGGTCGTCGCGGACGAGCCGCGAGGGCAGGCCAAGCGCCGGATCGCCGAGGCGACCGAGCTCACGCCGGTGGCCGAGGTCGTCAAGAAG
>JAOPVV010000023.1 GCA_025966005.1 Frankiales bacterium | reverse complement strand
GCCTGGCCGGGGCGCGGCTCGTCCAGGCCGAGCAGGCGCAGTGCCTCGTGCAGGTCCAGCTCGCGCCCGCCGGCGCGGACCGGCCAGCGCGGGAACGCGTCCGGCGGCCACAGGTAGGGCAGGTCGTCGGGCTCGTCGCCGAACAGCGGCCGGTAGTGGGCGGGGTCCTTGCGCAGCAGCGACGACCGGTGCGACAGGTGCAGCGCCTCCAGCCCGAACCACGGCGGCAGCGGCGGGTCGACGGGTTCGGTGCCGCCGGTCCAGTCGAGCAGCTGCTCGGCGACCGAGTCGGCGTAGCCGCGCCGGACCCACTCGCGGCAGCTCTCCAGCCCGTACAGCACGAGGCCCGGCGTGAAGCCGCGCCACATCCGCACCGCCGGGTGGTTCTTCCACGCGTACGACGGCCAGGTCAGCGCGCGCAGGATCTGGAACGTCTCGACGCGCTGCTTGCCCAGGCGCCGGTCGTCGAGCACGACGCAGCTGGCCCGCAGGTCGGGGTAGGGGAGGAACGTCTGCACCTCCGGTCCGTGTCCCTACAGGTGCTCGAGGAACCCCCGCACCATGAGGTTGGTCGTCTCGGGGTGCTCGAACTGCGGGACGTGGCCGCAGTCCTCCATGACGATCGACCCGGCGCTCGGCAGGGCGTCGGCGACGTGCCGGGCGAACGACGACGGCACCAGCCGGTCGCGGTCGCCCCAGATGAACATCGCCGGGGGGAGCAGGCCCGGCAGGCGCTGCCAGAAGCCGTTCTTGCCGTACGCGTCCTCGAGGTAGATCTGCCGCGCGGACGAGAAGAAGGCGACCCGGTGGGCGCGGTCGGACAGCACCCGGACGGCCTCGTCCGCGGCGGCGTCGTACCAGGGCGCCGGGAGCCGGTCCGCGTCGCTGAACATGGTCCGGATGGCCTCGACGACCAGCCGGTGGCTCACCGGCAGGGGCAGCCGGGCCAGCTGGGGGCTGACCAGGCGGACCATCGGGACGTACTGGCGCAGCCGCCGGAACGCCGGCGACGGGGTGAGCAGCACCAGGGCGCGCACCGACCGGGGGTGGGCGAGGCCGCACTCGAGCGCGATCCGGCCGCCGAGGCTGTTGCCGATCAGGACCGCGCCGCGGCTGCGGGTGACGGACTGGAAGGCCTCCACCCACGCGGCGAACCAGGTCGGGTTGTACGGACCGGGCGGCGCCGCGCTCGCGCCGAAGCCAGGCAGGTCGGGGGCGAGCACGCGGTGGTCGTGAGCGAGGTCGGCGAGCACCGGCAGCATGCTGGCGTTCGTGGCGCCGAGGCCGTGCAGCAGCAGCACCGGGGGCGCGTCGGCGGGCCCGGCCTCGAGGTAGGACGTGCGGACGCCCATGACGGTCGCCTGCTCGGCGTGCGCGTAGTGGGCCGGCCGGTCGGGCTCGCCGCCGGCGAACAGCCCGTCCAGGTGGAGGGCCAGAGAGAGGTTGCCGCGGACGGTGATCCGTCCCTCGAGGAACGCGCTGATGCCCGACTCGCGACCGGACACGACGTCGGCGAGCACTGCGGCGCTGGCGCGGACGACGAGCGTCGGGTCGGACGCCGAGCCGCGGCGGGCCTGCCCCCTCCCGTTCGCGAGGTCGACCGTCCAGACCCCGGAGTCGCTGGCGTCCAGCACGATCCGCTCGGTGCGGTGGCCGAGGACCGTGCCCTGCAGGCCGCGGCGCAGGCGGCTCGACAGCAGCAGGTCGAGGTCGGCGCCGAGCGCCGGCGCGGGAAGGCTCACGCTCCGACGTTACCCACGGGTCACATGCGGTGACATGCAGGCACGCCGACTCGATCGGGGGACCTAGATGGGGGGACGCCGGTCGGAGAAGGACGTCAGGCGCTCGAGCTGTGCAGCGAGCGAGAGCAGCAGCTGCTCGGACCCCGGGTGCCCAATGATCTGCACGGCCAGCGGCAGGCCGTCGGCGGTGTGGCCCGCCGGCACGCTGATCGCCGGCTGTCCGGTGACGTTCGCCGTCGGGGTGAAGGCCGCGACCCGACCGGCCAGGGCCAGCGCCTTCAGCCCCGCCAGCGAGCCGACGGCCCGCGGGGGAGCGGCGGTGGTGGGCATGACCAGGACGTCGACGTCCTGCGGGACGACGTCGAACTCGCCCCAGCGCTTCGCCGTGGCGACGAGGCGGGCGCCGACGGCGCGGCCGAGGCGCCCCGCCAGGCGCGTGCGCGGCTCGGTGCGTCCGGGGTCGGCGAGGGCGAGCAGGTCGTCGCGGGCACCGGCCAGGTAGCGCAGCACGAAGGAGGCCTGCACCTTGCCGTAGACCGGTTCGCCGGGGGCGACGTCGTGGCCCTGGCCGCGCAACACCTGCAGGGTGCCCTGCAGCGCGCCCTCGACCGCCGGGTGCACGGACGTGGGGACGGGCGCCTTCGTCGTCCATGCGACCCGCAGCGCGGCCGGGTCGGGGGTCTCGGCCGACAGGCCACCCTCGGTGAGCACCGAGAGCACCAGGGCGGTGTCGGCCACGGTGCGGGTGAGGATCCCGGTGACCGACAGCCCGTGCCAGTGCTCGGCGTGCGGGGCGAGCGAGACGCGGTCTCGCTGGGGCTTGAGTCCGACCAGGCCGCAGGCGGCGGCGGGGATGCGGATCGAGCCGCCGCCGTCGGAGGCGGTCGCGGCGGGGACCATCCCGGCGGCGACGGCCGTGCCGGAGCCGCCGGAGCTGCCGCCGCTGGTGAAGCCGGTGCTCCACGGGTTGCGCGTGACGCCCCAGGTCTGCGACTCGGTGAACGGCCACAGCGCCAGCTCCGGCAGGTGGGTCGTCCCGACGACGACCGCGCCGGCGGCGCGCAGCAGGCGGACCTGCTCGGCATCGGCCGGCGAGACGGGCTCGGGGGAGCCGGTGCCCATCGCCGGCGCGTGGCCGGCGATGGCGACGTTGTCCTTGACCGCGACCGGGATGCCCAGCAGCGGACGCTCGTCGCCGGCTGCCCGGGCCGCGTCGGCCGCCTGCGCCTCCGCCAGTGCCGAGGCCCGGAACAGGGTGCGGAAGGCGTTCACCTGCGGGTCCAGCCGGTCGATCCGCTCGAGGCACAGCTCGAGCAGCTCGACCGCGGTCAGCCTGCCGTCGCGCATCATCTCGAGCTGGCCGGTCACCCCGGCGTAGGCGACGTCGTCCGGGTGCAGGTCAGCGTCCATGGCGCGGACCCTAGCGTTCAGCTGCGCCTGAGCGTGCCCGCCAGGCCCTTCGGCTGCGGCGGCTCCATGCCCTCCGGCACCTTCCCGGTGATCTTCATCTTCGCCGTCGCGGTGCCGCGGGTGGCGAGCAGCCGTCCGACGGCCATCGCGACACCGCTCGCCACGGCCCACGAGACGGCCTCGGCCCAGGGCGTACCGGGCGAGGCGGGGTCGGTCGGGGGGTCGCTGTGCTTGGTCTTCTTCCAGGCCTTGCTGATGAGCGCGTCGCTCACCTTGCGCACCACCAGACCCGTGCCGATGCCGACCAGCTTCGAGCCCACTGCCATGTCCGTGCCTCCACGTCTCGGTCCTGCGTCGTGATCACCCTGCCCCGTGGTCGCGACGGGACACGTGCGTCGGTGCGTCGCGCGCCGGGTAGGGCCGTCGCCTCCGACCCCTGACCACCGGAAGGCAGAGACCATGAGCGAGCCGAGCACCGGCGACCACGTCGCCTGGAAGACGCACGGGACCACGACCGAGGGCGTCGTCGAGAAGACGATCACCAGCGACACCGACGCGGCCGGCCGGACGGTCAGGGCGTCGGAGGACGAGCCGCAGTACCTGGTGAGGAGTGACAAGACCGGCAAGCGGGCCGTGCACAAGGGCTCTGCCCTGGACGACGCATGAGCGCCGTCGACGACGTCTGGTCGGACTTCCGCCAGGCGGTGAACATGAGCCCGAAGGCGCTGGAGGACTGGCTCGAGACCGACGAGAGCAAGGACGTCGGGCAGAAGTCGTCGGCCGGCAGCGAGTCGACCGGGCACGAGAGCGGCCGGCGGATCGTGCAGATCGTCCGGACGAGGAAGGCCGACCTCACCGACGACGACGCGGCCCACATGCGCAAGGTCGTCGGGTACGTGCAGCGGCACCTCGCGCAGCGGCCCGACAAGAGCGCCGACGAGCTCGAGCACACCCGGTGGACGGCGTCGCTGAGGAACTGGGGCCACGACCCCCTGCAGGACTAGAGCTCGCGGTAGTAGTACAGCGACGGCTCGGTCTGCCCGGGCTCCACGCAGGTGTAGCCGTGCCGCTCGTAGAACCGGCGGGCGTCGACGTCGCCGCCGTCGACGTTGACCTCCAGCAGCTCGCCGCCGCGCTCGTGGACGACCTGCTCGGCGGGGGCCAGCAGTGCCGCTCCGCGTCCCTGGCTACGGTGCGCGGGGACGACGTAGAGCTCGTCGAGCAGGCCGACCGGGCCGTCGTACCAGGCGTTGGGGCGCAGCGTGAGGACGGCGACGCCCTCCGGTGGCTCCCCTGCCAGGAGAGCGACGACCTGTTGACCGGCCAGCAGCCGCTCGAGCCGGGCTGCGAGCACGTCCGGCCCGGGGGTGGGGGTGTCGAACTCGCGGTTGAAGGCGTCGAGCAGGACGGCGACCGTCCGCGCCTCGGACGCGCCGGCGGGCCGGACGCTGCTCATCCCACGACGACTCATCCCACGAAGATGCAGAACGGGTGGCCAGCAGGATCGGCGTAGACGTAGAGGGGCTCCTCCGGGTCGTCCCGTCGGTCGAGGAGCAGGCGCCCGCCGAGGCCCAGCGCCCGCTCGTGCTGCTCGGCGAGGGCGTCCACGTCGGGAACGGTCAGGTCGAGGTGCAGCTGCTGCGGGCGTGGGCCCTCGGGCCAGGTCGCCTCGGGCAGGTCGTCGACGAGCTGGAAGGCCAGCGCCGGCCGGCCGTCGGCCTGCCGCAGCACCAGCCACTCGAGGTCGTCCGCAGCCGGGTCGCCCGGCGGCTCGTCGCCCGGTCGGTACTGCAGACCCAGCAGCTCCCGGTAGAACTCGGCGAGCCCGCGGACGTCCTCGGTGTCGAGGACGACCTGGACCAGGGACGGGTGGCTGCTCATGGCGTCGCGGTTCCCCGTCTCCGGCCGGACTACCGCCTGGCGCTGCGACCGCAGGGCGGTCGTCCCGCTTGGCCGTCGCAGCACCGTCGAGCAGTCGGCCGGGCGCGCAGCCTGTCGCGGCCGCCAGCCGCTGCCCACAGCCTCGCTGCGTCCACGAATGCGCAGCGATCTTGACGTTGGCGCTTCAAGCTTGGCGAGATCGTCTGTGCGGAAGCAGGACTGGTGTCCACAGGGGCTGACGGGAGGCCCTCGTAGCGGTAGAGCTCGACCTTGCATCCGAGTGCTGGGGAGCTGCTGGGGGACGCGGTCGACGCGTTCGCCGGGCTGGACGGCCGGAGCGTTGCCGAGCTGCAGCAGCTGACCGGGGCGCTGGTGCCGCAGCTGGAGCGATTGGCTGGGGTGACGGCGCGGCTGGTCGGTGTGCTCGGGGTGCGTTCCGGCGGGACCGTCCCGTCCGTGCCGCTGCCCGACGACAGCGCCGCCGCCGACCTGGCCGACCCGGCCGCCGATCCCACCGCCGGCCCGGCCGCGGGCGCGGGTGGGCTGAGCGTGCCGGGGCCGGACGTGCCGGGTCCGAAGGTGCCGGTGCAGCACTGGCTGCGGGACCTGGGCGCGCGGGTGGTCTGGCGGCTGGTCGCGATGTCCGGCAGGCGGGGTTGTTGCGGCAACTGCCGCTGGTGCACGCCCCGGTGCTGGTCGGCCGGTTGCCGATGGCGCAAGCGCTGGTGCTGACCCGGCTGGCCGGGGTGATCGACCCGGCCGGGCTGGCAGAGGCCGAGCCGTCGTTGGTGCTGGTCGCGCTGGACCGTGATCCGCCGGAGCTGGCCCGGTGGGTCGCGCACCAGATCGCGACGTGGTGCGGGCCGCAGTTCGACGCCGACGACCGCTCCCAGCACGACAAGCGGTACCTGCAGGTCTGGCGGGAGGCCGACGGGATGCTCTCGGGCCGGTTCCGGTTGACCGCCGCGGACAGCGAGGCGTTCCTGACCGTGCTGGAGCTGCTGGCCCGCCATCAGGCGTTGGCTGACGTGGGACGCCGGGCAGCGCCGGGCCGATGCGCTGGTCGAGGTGTTCGGGCAGGTCGCGTGCTTCGGGAGCTCCCTGACGCGGGCGGGTTCCGGCCGCAGGTGCCGTACGTGGACGGCGCCGCCTGGGCCGCCGGCGCCACCGACCCGGCCGGCAGCACCGGCCCCGCCGGCGGCCCGGTCGCGACGTTCGGCGAGCTGGTCGCGGAGAGCCTGGCCGGGCCGTTCGGGGACGACCCGACCGGCCGGGTCGGGCTGACACTCCCGTGCGCTGGGGCCTGGTCGGGGCCGCAGACCCGCAGCACGATCGAGACGATCCTGTGCGACCCGCGGCTGACCCCGGTGCCGCTCTGCGAGCGCGGTCAGGTCACGGGCCTGGAGGCGCTCGGCGAGAGCATCACCGCCACCCAGCGGCGGGCCCTGGCGGCCCGCAACCTTGGCTGCGCGGTGCGCGGCTGCACCCGGCCACCGGCGTTCTGCGACGCCCACCACCTAAACCACCGGGCTGACGGCGGCCTTGCCGAGCTGGGCAAGCCGGCCTGGGTGGGCCCGGTGCACGAGCGCCGGCAAGACCACGTTGCTCCCGCCAGCGAGCGGGCCGCCGCCGATGAATGAGGCTGCTGAGAGGGGGGGCTAGAACGAGGCGCCCTTCTGCGTATTACAGGGCGCGCACAAGAGCTGCAGGTTCTGAGTCGTGTCGGCTCCACCGTGTGACCACGGGATCACGTGGTCGTACTGGAGGTCGAAGTCCGACTGACACTCGACGCAGCGCCCACCGTCGCGAGCAAAGACCTCCTGCCTGACCTCACGCGGAATGGGCTGCCTCCGGCGTGGCATCTCGGCCGAGCGTCCCTGCTCTACGTCAAGAAGCACGTGTGCACGATCGAGAGCCCTAACGCGCTTCCGGTCGCGGTCGTGGATCAGCGCCATCACGTCTTTCGGCGCGAGCCCTTGGTTTTCCCAGACGAACGCTCCCCGGTACAACCAGTACCGGCGCGCCTTGGTTGAGGCCACAAGGACGGGAACTGAACCCGAACGAAGTCCCCATTCCTCGACGTCGCGGGCGGTCAACCGCACAGGTGGGCACCCCGTGCCGACGAAGAAGTACCGCTTGGCGAAGAGAAAACCGAGTCGATCGCTTGCGATCTTCGCGTTCGCGTCATCTCGGAACTGCCGAGACCCGACGGCTTCCTGTGGACGCGCGTATCGCGGCGTCTGCGGGAACGTCTTGTCCTCCCAGAGGGCAGCGAGAAGCCAAACGACCATGGCAGCGGGAACCACGCCCACTAAAGCGGCGAAGGGAGCTTCGACGGCCGGTATCGAGCCAGCCTTAACTCCGACCGTGACGAGGGCCAGCGACAGAAAAATGGACGACGCACCGCGGCGGCTTCGTAGCCACCACACAAAACGATCCACCAGGCTCGCCCCCTCCGGACGTTCGTAACGTGATCATCGACGCGCAGACGCCCGACCTGTAGGGGCCTGATTAGTGATTGACTAGGTTGTGGGACACGGTCCGCCGGCCCCGCTGCGTCAGTAGAGGCGCGCCAGCGCAGCGTTGTCCTCGGGCGATAGCCGATGAGGCAGGCCGAGCAGCCACTTGCGTACGTGCTCGCCCTCGACGTAGGTGACACCACCGCGCTCCTGAACGCGTCCCGGGAACTCCCCCCAGATCACGACCACGGGCGTGACCTTCAAGCGCCGCCCGCACATCGCACGAAGACCGCCGCTCGCGCCCGCCGCGGCGCCGCGCATGCGGCCTGGAAGGCCGGACCAATGCCAGGACGACTCTGCATCGTGGCGTGGCGTGACCACAGGCCCGTCGGCATTGATGGAAGTGACGCCGTTGAACCAGGCCTTGCTGTCGAGCAGGAAGACCCCAGCCGGGCCCACGACTACGTGATCGACATTGCCGTAACGGCCCTGCAGGTCATGGCGCACGCGCCAGTCCGGACCGAGCTTGCACAACTCCTTCGCGGTCCACTTCTCCCCTTCGGCGCCGCGTCGCCACCGCTCGATGTAGTCAGGCACCGCCAGGTCGCGGACGCCGAACCATAAGCAGAACGAGGTGCCGGCGAATGCACCCACGTTGAAGGCCAGAGCGTCCCCAGTCCATACGCCCACTCCCGCGAAGACAACTCCGAGCGACAGGCAGATTCGACGGATTCGCCTCATCCTGGGCGTTGAACGCCAGCTCTTGGCCATCTGCTCGTAGCGTTCCTGGGCCGATCCGCCAGGTTTCCCGGTGCCCGGAAGAACGTCAGACGTCATGCGGCAGGGTCGGCAACTTGCTCCCCGCGCTGAAGTGGGGACGTTCTAGCGATGGACGAGGAACCTGGTCCTGCTGTGCCGCCGCCACCACACCCTGCGCACCAAGGCCGGCTCACGCTGCACCGCCTGCACGTCCCGTGGATCACCGGCACCCACGACCCACCGTTCTGACCCCAAGGGCCCGGGCAAGTCGCCGGCGCACGGCCGCAGAACGGACACGGCCAGAAGCAAGGCAAGGCGCGGCCAGGCACGGCAAGGCTCGGCCAGGCACGACGGGGCACGGCACGGCAAGGCGCGGCACGCAGCCGTGCGCCGCCGGACACCTGCTCGGCGATGAGCCGGTGGCCCCGGGAGCGTCCACCTCGTGAGAGCAGCGACTGCACCAGGAGGAGCCATGAGCGCGCTGGACCACGACGTCGAGACCGTGCTGCAGAGGAGCCCGAGCGAGGGCGGGTGGACGTACGTCCGGCTGCCCGGCTCCGTCGAGCTGCTCGGGACCCGGGGCCTGGTCGCGGTGCGGGGCACCGTGGACGGCGAGCCGTTCCGCACGTCCTTTCATGCCCCTCGGGGACGGCACGCACATGCTCCCGGTGAAGGCGTCGCTGCAGAAGGCGATCGGCAAGCAGGCCGGCGACACGGTGCGCGTCCACCTGGTCGAGCGGGACGTCTCGCGCTGCAGGGCTGGCGGGCCGCGGAGGACTAGGGCGCGGGCGTGCTGCTGGGGCGCTCCTGCAGGGCGGCGGCGAGGCGGTCGGGGTGGCGGGTGCCGACCAGCCAGTAGGGCGTGTCGTCGTCGGGGTCCTCGACGCGCACCTGCACCGACGAGGTGAGCCAGGCGCGGGTGGCGACGAACGCGCGCGGCTGTGCGAGCGGCCCTCGCACCCGCCGGGTGCCCTCGCGATCGAGCTCGCGGACACCGCCGAGCTGGTCCAGCGGGATGCGGGCACCGGGGACCGACAGCACGCCGTCGGCGATCCGCACCTGACCGCGGGAGGCCCTGGCGAGGTAGGCCAGGCCGAGCAGCGGCAGCAGGAGGTAGGGCACGACCGCGCGCAGCCCGTCGGCGCCGGCGTGGATCGTCGCCGCGGCGACGAGGGCCACGGTCAGGACCGCCAGCCAGACGCGGAGCGGCGCCGTCCAGCGCTCCGAGTAGGTGACGGCGGGGCCTGCCGCGACGACGGGCGCCGCCGCCGACGGAGCGCGCTGGTCCGGGTGGCTGGCGGGCTCAGCTGGACCGCCCGGCTCAGCTGGACCGCCGCGACCCACTGGACCGCCCGGACCGGCGCCACCGGCCCCACCGGCGGGGGCGACCGCCGGCGGGGGAGCGGGCGCGCCCGAGGCCGCGTCGTCGGGAGCCGTCACGACAGGAACGGGATCTTGACCGGCAGCGAGCGGAGCCCACTGGTGACGGCCTTGACGTAGTCGGTGACGACCGTCGGCACGAAGGTCTCGGCCAGCAGGCCGGTGACGGCGTCGGCGCCGACGACGTAGCGGGCCAGCGGCACGGGGTTGCCGAGGGCGACGCGGACCGTGCGGGCCACCCATACCGGGTCGGGGAGCCGGTCGGACTGGCCGCTGACGGCCTGGGCGCGGGCGTACGCGGCGGCGTACCGCGCGCTGCTCGGCGGGGGGAAGCCGCCCTCCTCGGCCGCCGACCAGATGTCGGTGCCGAACATGCCGGGCTCCACCAGAACGACGCGCACGCCGTCCGCCTCGACCTCCATCCGCAGCGCGTCGGTCACGGCCTCGAGGGCGTGCTTGCTCGCGCAGTACCAGCCCATGAGCGGCGTCGACATGCGTCCGGCGATCGAGCTGATGTTGACGATCCGGCCCTCACCGCGCTCGCGCATCGCGGGCAGGACCAGGCGGGCGAGCCGCAGCGGGGCGACGACGTTCGTCTCGAGCTGGGCGCGCACGAGGTCGTCGTCGACGTCCTCGACGGCGCCGGACTGGGCGTAGCCGGCGTTGTTCACCAGCCCCCAGATGCCGCCGTCGGCCATCGCCTCGGCCAGCTCGATCCCGGCCGCGCAGCTGGCGGCGTCGTCGACGTCGAGCACGACGGTCCGCACGGCCACGCCGCGCTCGGCGGCGGCCCTGGCGACCACCTCGCCCTTGGCCTCGGAGCGCACCGTCCCGATCACGTCGTAGCCGGCGCCCGCGAGCTCGAGCACCGTTACGAGACCGATCCCGCTGTTGGCCCCCGTGACGACCACCGACCTGCTCATGCGCTGCCCTCTCGTCCGCCCCGTGGCTGCCCTGACCGTACGGCCGAGCGCGGGTACGGTCTTGCCCGGCCCGCTGGGGGCCACCCGGGGAGGCGGTGCGGTGCTCGACGTCAGCGTCCGCCGGCTCGACCCCGAGGTCCCGCTGCCCGCCTACGCCCACCCGGGTGACGCCGGCTGCGACCTCGTGACCACCGAGGACGCCGACGTGGCGCCGGGGGAGCGGGTCGTGCTCGGCACCGGCCTGGCGATGGCGCTGCCCGACGGGTACGCGGCCTTCGTCCACCCCCGCTCCGGCCTGGCCGCCCGGCACGGCGTGTCGCTGGTCAACGCACCGGGGACCATCGACGCCGGGTACCGCGGTGAGGTCAGGGTCGTCGTCATCAACCACGACCCGCGCGAGGTGCTGCGGCTGCGCCGGCTCGACCGGGTCGCGCAGCTCGTGGTGCAGCGGGTCGAGCAGGTCGCGTGGCGCGAGGTGGACGGCGACCTACCGGGCTCCTCCCGCGGCACGGGAGGGCACGGCTCCACCGGGGGCTTCGCCACAGAGGCCGACAGGGCCGCAGGAACGGGAGGGTGAACGTGTTCGGACGTCGCAAGAAGGGCTCCTCGGACGAGGCCGTCGAGGTCGAGGACGTCGACGCGGTCGAGCAGGAGGACGCCAGCGCGCCGCCGCCCCGTCCCTCCGGGCCCTGGGACGACGACGACGCCCCCGACGACGACGTCAACCGCATCGACCTCGGCGGGCTGCAGGTCCCCGTGCCGCCGGACACCGAGGTGCGGGTCGACGTCAGTCCCGAGGGCGAGGTCGTCGCTGCCACGCTCGTGCGCGGTGACTCCGCGATGCAGGTCAACGCCTTCGCCGCACCGCGCTCGTACGGCATCTGGGCCGAGGTCCGCGAGGAGATCGGCGCCGCGCTGCGCGAGGGCGGCGGCCGCGCCGACGACGCCGAGGGCCCGTACGGCACCGAGCTGCACGCCGCCGTCCCGACCCAGGTCGAGGGCCAGGGCGTCGGGCTGGCGCCGGCCCGCTTCATCGGCGTCGACGGCCCGCGCTGGTTCCTGCGCGCCCTGCTCACCGGTCCGGCGGCCACCGACCCCGCCGCGGCCGCCGACCTCGAGGCGGCCCTGCGGGACGTCGTCGTCGTCCGCGGCAGCGACCCGATGGCGGTGCGCGACCCGCTGCCGCTGCGCCTGCCCAAGCAGGTCACCGAGGCCGCGGAGGCGGGTGCCACCGCCGCCGCCGACGACGAGGCCGAGCAGCCCTCGCTGCTGATGCCGGAGCGCGGCCCGGAGATCACCGAGCGCCGGTGACCGACGGTCGCTCCCCAGGCTCGAGCGGGCCGGCCCGCGGGCGTAGGATCAGGTCGTGACGGGACGCTTCCGCCGGGCCGTGGCCCGGCTCACCGCTGACGACCAGGAGCTGGCCAGCCAGCAGCTCCAGGGTGAGCTCGAGCAGGCCGGCGCGACCGCTGTCACCCGCTGCACCCGGGGCGAGCCCGTGTGCGTCGCCGGATCGCTGCGCTCGGTCACCCTGCGCCCCCGCGCCGGCGTCCCGACGCTCGAGGCCGAGCTCTACGACGGCACCGGCTCCATCACCCTCATCTGGCTCGGCCGCCGGCGGATCGGCGGGATCGAGTGCGGCCGGTCGCTCATCGCCCGTGGACGCATGACCGAGCACGAGGGCCGTCCGACGATCTACAACGCGTCCTACGAGCTCAAGCCGTCCCTTGGCTGACGGCGCGCGCTCGGCAGGCACTCCCGCGGCCGGCGTCCCCGGCTCCGGCACGCCCGGCTCCGACGTCCCCGGCTCCGGTACGTCCGGCTCCGGTACGTCCGCGGCCGCGCCGACCCGGCCGGCGCTGGTCGAGGCGCTCGGCGGCAAGCGCGGTCTGATCGACTCCGGCCTCCCGGCGATCGTCTTCGTGCTCGTCAACTCGGTCGTCGACGCGTTCGCCGCGCGCGACACCGCGCTCAACGCCGCCATCGCGGCCTCGGTGCTGTCCGGGCTCGCCATCGTCGTCCTGCGACTGGTGCGCAAGGAGACGCTGCAGCAGGCGATCTCGGGGTTCCTCGGCCTCGGGCTGGCGGTCTTCTTCGCTGCCCGGTCCGGCGAGGCGCGCGGCTTCTTCCTGCCCGGCATCTGGATCAACGTGGCGTACGGCGTCGCCTTCCTCGGCTCGGCGCTCGTCGGGCGGCCGATCGTCGGCGCCATCTACGGCGCGGTCGAAGGCCTCGGGACGCGCTGGCGCGAGGACGCCCGGCTGCGGCGGGTGTTCGCCCTCGCCTCCGTCGGGTGGTCGCTCGTCTTCGCCGCCCGTGCGTCCGTGCAGGGCGTGCTGTACGTGATGGACCGCCCCGGGCTGCTCGCCGCCGCGCGACTGCTGATGGGCTGGCCGCTGACCATCGGCGCGGTCGCGCTGACCGTGGCGTACGTGAAGCGGGCCCGCGGGCACGTCGACGCGCCGGGTGGGCCGGCTCGGGCGTAGGGGAGGGGGACCGGGTTCGGCCGCTGACGGCCGAGGCGGCTGGGATCTCGCGCCCTCGGGCCAGCTGACGGCAGGCGAGGCGCCTGCAGCGGCCAGGAGGGGAACCGCCTGCAGCGGGCGGCAGGCG
>JAOPVV010000021.1 GCA_025966005.1 Frankiales bacterium | reverse complement strand
TCGCGCACCCGCACCCGGTCGGCACACCCGGTCCGTACCGGGTGCCGACCCGGCTGGCCCGGCTGCTGAGGGTCCGGGCACCGCGGTGCGAGTGGCCCGGCTGCGGGCACCGCTCGGCCGGTTGCGACCTCAACCATGACCGGGCCCACCCGGCCGGCCCGACCTGCGGCTGCAACCTGGGCCCGGTCTTCCGCCGTCACCACCGGCTCAAGCAGCTGCTCATGAGCAAGACCCGCGGACCCGGCAGCACCGTCACCTGGACCAGCCCCACCGGCCGGCGCTGGCGCAGCCCCTCCCAGCACCAACCGCCGGCGCCCGCCATCCGGCCGATGGGCGCGCTGCCCGACCCGGTCGACTGCGGTGATCCGGACGACGACCAGGACGGCAGCACCGACCTGGCCTGGCTCGACGGCACCGCCGACCGGCTCCGCGCCGACGACCCGCACGAGACCGGCGACACCGACGACACCGACGACACCGACCCGTACGACCGGATGGCCGTCGACGGCTGGGGACTCGCCCTCGACGACCCGTACCGCTGGGCGTCCTGACCGCTCGCGGCGGCCGACCTGTTCGGCCGGGTCGGCGCTGCTGGGGCCTGGCCTCGACGACCCGTCCCGCCGGGAGTCCTGACCGTACGACAGCCGACCTGTTCGACGGGGTGAGCGCGGCTGGGGCCCGGCTCCCGATGACCTGTCCCGGTGGGTCTCCTGACAGCGAACGACGACGTCGACCCGCACGACCGGGACAGCGCCAGCTCGCCCGTGGCGACCCCACCCGGCGGGCCCCGACCGCTAGCGTCGCCGCCGTGACCATCGCGACCGGAGCGGCCGCCGGTACCCGAACCGTCCGGTCGGCGACCGCCTGGACCGCTTTCCTGGTCGTGCTCGCCGTCGGCCACCACCTCGGGAGCCTGCTGTCGCCGCTCGGCGAGGTGGGCGACGCCCAGTGGGCCGACTGGATCGACCTGCTCCTGCCCTACGCCGTCGTCGCGACCGCGGGCACCGCCCTGCTGGCCGTGCCGCGGGGACCGAGGATCGCGGGCGCCGCGGGCCTGGTGCTCTACGTGCAGGGCCACGGGATCCACCTGGCGGCCAACAGCATCGCCCAGCGCGACCCCGGCGACACCGCCTTCCTGTGGGACGAGCTCGTCGGCCACGCTGTCTGGTTCACCGGGCTCTACCTGGTGATCGGCGCGCTGCTGGTGGGTCGGGCCGTGCAGGAGGGACCGGGTCCGCTGCGCCTGCTGCTGTCGGTCGCGGTCGGCGTGACCCTGTGCTCCAACGCGATCGGCGGCCACGCCGTCCCGCTGGCCGTGGGGGCGTCGTCCGCGCTGGCCCTGCTCGCTGCCCGGAGGCGGACGGGCGCCGGTGTCGACGTCCTCGTGGCGGCTGTCGTCGCTCTCGTCGCACTCGCGGTCTACGGGCTGGCCGGCGTCCTGCTCGACGTCTCGGTGGACCACACCTGATTCTCCTACTGGTCCGGTAGGAGACTGTGCTTGACTGACGGCGCGCCGCGACCCGCTCGACCCGTCCCGGGTCGGCCGTCGCGGTGAGCTGTTCGACCGACCTGTCCGCGGCGGTGACGGTCCGGCGGGCCGCCCGCCCCCCTCGACGAACCACCCGCTGCGCCGATCGGCGCGGCGTCCGGTCCTGACCCCTGGAGCACCCACGTGTCCGTCACCGACCAGCTGCTCAGCAACGCCGCGGCCTACGCCGAGACCTTCGACAAGGCCGGCCTGCCGATGCCCCCCGCCAGGCAGATCGCGATCGTCGCCTGCATGGACGCCCGCCTCAACCCGTACGGCCTGCTCGGGCTGTCCGAGGGCGATGCCCACGTCATCCGCAACGCCGGCGGCGTCGTCACGCAGGACGAGCTGCGCTCGCTGGCCATCAGCCAGCGCCTGCTCGGCACCAAGGAGATCGTCCTCATCCACCACACCGACTGCGGGATGCTGACGTTCACGGACCAGGCCTTCCGCGACGACATCGCCGCCGACACCGGCGTGCGCCCGAGCTGGGCGTCCGAGGCCTTCACCGACGTCGAGGCCGACGTCCGTCAGAGCATCGCGCGCATCCACGCTGAGACGTCCATCCCGCACAAGGACTCGGTCCGCGGCTTCGTCTACGACGTCGAGACGGGCCGGCTCTCCGAGGTCGTCTAAGGCGCGAGCCGCAGCACGGTGCTCGCCGCGGCCCACCGTCCCGGCAGGTCCTGCACCGACACCGCGTTGAGCCGCTCGGCGGCGAGCAGGGGGGTCACCTCGTCCCACCGCTCGCTGCCCGGCACGACCTCGCTGACGGCGGCGTCCCACTCGACGACGAGCGCACCCGCCTTCGACCGGACGGCCACCCGCGCCGTCGGCCCGAGCGGTGGCAGGACCTGCTCGTCCCCGCCGCAGACGACGTAGGCCGCGTCGTCGTGCCACAGGTGCCAGACCAGCGTGGGACGGACGTCCGCCGACGACACCCACAGCACGCCGGAGCGGCGGGTGGCCTCGCAGACGAGCGTGGACGGCGGCACGCCGTCGACCCTGGCACACGGCGCCGCGGTCCTCCGGCCGGGCGCCCGGCTCGCAGGACGCCGGTGACACCGCCTGGCAGGCTGACCGGGTGACCGCCCAGACCCGGACCCGCAGCGACCTGCCGCCGGTCGGCCGTCCCCAGGGCACTGACGCGGTGCTGCTCACCGTGGCGCTGGTCGCGGTCAGCACGTCCGGACCGCTCATCGCCGCCACGGCCGCGCCCGCGCTGGCCATCGCCTTCTGGCGCAACGCGATGGCCGCCGGCGTGCTCGTTCCCGCCGCGCTGCTGACCTGCCGGGACGAGCTGCGCTCGCTCGACCGCCGCGAGCGCCGCCTTACGCTGCTGGCCGGGCTCTTCCTGGCGCTGCACTTCGCCACCTGGATCCCGGCGCTGTCGTACACGTCCGTCGCCAGCGCCACCGCGCTGGTCGCGACGCAGCCGGTCTGGGCCGCGTTGCTGTCGAACGCACTGGGCGTGCCGGTCGGCCGTCGCGTGTGGCTCGGCATCGCAGTGGCCATGAGCGGTGCGGTGCTGCTCACCGGCGCCGACCTGTCGGTGTCCGGAGAGGCGCTGGTGGGCGACGGTCTCGCGCTCGCGGGCGGCGCCTTCGCCGCGCTCTACATGACCGCCGGCAGCGAGGTCCGGCGCAGCGTCTCGACGACGACCTACACCGCGCTCTGCTACTCGACGACCGCGCTGCTGCTGCTCCCGGTCTGCCTGGTCGGCGGTCAGGCGCTCAGCGGCTACGACGCTGACGACTGGCTCAAGCTCGCCGCCCTGACCGCCGGCGCGCAGCTGCTCGGGCACTCGCTGTTCAACCGGGTGCTCAAGACGACCAACCCCACCGTGGTCAGCCTGTCGATCCTGCTCGAGATCCCCGGCGCCGCCCTCATCGCGGCGCTGTTCCTCGACCAGACGCCGCCGCTGCTCGCGGTCCCCGCAGCGGTCCTGCTGGTCGCCGGGCTGGCGCTGGTCATCCGCGCCGGCACCAGCCCCAGCCTGCCCGTCGAGTGACCCCGGAGGAGCTGCGGACCGCGCTCGTGCGGGTCGGCGAGGCGGTCCGCGACGACGTGCTCGCCGCCTGTCGCGCGCAGAGCGTCGACGAGCTGGCCGCCTACGACGACAGCGGCGAGGGCGACACCGCCTTCGCCGTCGACCGGGTGTCGGAGCAGCGGCTGCTCGAGCTCGTCGACGGCCTGCCGGTCCGGCTGGTGGCCGAGGGCATCGCGACGCAGACCGGCGACGCCGAGTGGGTGCTGCTCGCCGACCCGCTCGACGGCACCCGCCAGCTCGCGCACCAGAAGCGCTCCGCCTGGGTCCTGCTCGGCGCCACCCGGGCCGGCAGGCTCCAGGACCTCGAGGTGTCGGTCGCCGTCGAGGTGCCGACCGTGAAGGCCGGCGCGGCGGACGTCCTGTCGGCGGTGCGGGGCCGCGGCGCGACGGGGGAGCGGGTCGACCTGCGCGACGGCGGACGGCGCAGCATCCCGGTCCGCCCGTCGACCGCGACGGGCATCGAGCAGGGGTACGGCGGCGTCGCGCGCTACTTCCCCGGCGCCCGCGAGGAGCTGGCCGCGATCGACGACGCCGTCGCGCGCCGGGTGCTGGGCCCGGCCCGGGCGGGCAAGGCGCAGGCGTTCGAGGACCAGTACTGCACCGGCGGCACGCTGGTCGAGCTGGCGGTCGGGCACGACCGCTGGGCCTGTGACCTGCGGCCGCTGCTCGGCACCGGCCGGGCCGGCATCTGCGCCCACCCGTACGACCTCGCCGGCTGGCTGGTCGCCGCCGAGGCGGGCGTGCGGGTGGTCGCGCCGGACGGCTCGCCGCTGGACGCGCCGCTCGACCTGACCAGCGACGTCGCGTGGGCCGCCTACGCCAACGACGCCGTCCGCGCCCTCGTCGAGCCGGCCCTGCAAGCCGTGCTCGTCGAGCGGGGTCACCTGCAGGTGCCACGGCCCGGGCGCTGAGGCACAGTGGCGCCCGTGACGACGGCGCTGCAGCAGGTGCGGGAGCGCGGACCGGTGCGCGGTCGGCTGCTGCTGCTGGGACCCGCCTTCGTCGCGGCCATCGCCTACGTCGACCCGGGCAACTTCGCCACCAACTTCTCGGCCGGCGCCGAGTTCGGCTACCTGCTGGTCTGGGTCATCGTCGCCGCGAACCTCATGGCGATGCTCATCCAGTCGCTGTCGGGCAAAGTCGGCCTGGCCACCGGCAGCAACCTGGCCGAGCTGTGCCGGGAGCACTTCCCCCGTGCGGTCGTGCGCGGTCTGTGGGTGCAGGCCGAGCTGGTCGCGATGGCCACCGACCTGGCCGAGATCATCGGCGGTGCCATCGCCCTCAACCTGCTGTTCGGCGTGCCCCTGCTGACCGGCGGGGTGATCACGGCGGTGGTCGCGTTCCTGCTGCTCGGCCTGCAGGGGCGGGGGTACCGGCCGTTCGAGCTGGCGATCGGCGGGCTGCTGGCCGTCATCGCGCTCGGGTTCGTCTACAGCGCCGGTGCGTCCGGCATCGACGGCAGCGAGCTGGCGGGCGGGCTCGTGCCGCGCTTCGACGGCACCGACAGCGTCCTGCTCGCCACCGGCATCCTCGGCGCGACCGTCATGCCGCACGTGATCTACCTGCACAGCGCCCTGACCCAGGCCCGGATCGCGCCCGACGACGCCGCCGAGGCGCAGTCGCTGCTGCGCCACCAGCGACTCGACGTCGTCCTCGCCATGGGCATCGCCGGTCTGGTCAACGCCGCGATGCTCGTCATCGCCGCTCAGCTGCTGCGCGACGAGCCGGGCGTGGACTCGCTCGAGGGCGCGCACTCCGCGCTCGACCGGATCGCCGGCGCCCCGGTCGCCTTCGCCTTCGCGATCGCGCTGCTCGCCAGCGGCTTTGCCTCCAGCGGGGTCGGGACGTACGCCGGCCAGGTCGTCATGCAGGGCTTCCTGAGGCGGCGGATCCCGCTGCTGCTGCGGCGCGCCATCACCATGGCGCCGGCCCTGCTGGTGCTCGCCCTCGGCCTCGACCCGACCCGCGCGCTGGTGCTGAGCCAGGTGGTCCTGAGCTTCGGCATCCCCTTCGCGCTGGTGCCGCTGGTGCTGCTGACCCGCCGGACCGACGTCATGGGCCCGCTGGTCAACCGGCCGCTGACCACCGCCGTGGCCTGGCTCGTGGCCGGCATCGTGATCGCCCTGAACGCCTTCCTGCTGCTGGGGACCGTCCTCTAGCCCACGTCCTGCGACACCGGGTACGCCCGCTGCCGCCAGCCGTGGAACGGTCCGGCGAGGCGCAGCCCGCCGCCGGTCACCGCCGGGTTGAAGCGCAGCGCGCGGCCCTGCGGGGCCGGCAGCTCCGCGGTCGTCCGGACGGTCCCGACCTGCTGCCACGGACCGTGCGCCGTCGCGACCAGCAGCCCGAACGAGGCGACGGTGACGTCCGGCAGCCGGGTCGCCGAGCCGGCCAGCCCGCGCGCCCCGATCAGCAGCCGCCTGCCCCCGACGTCGTACGGCACCAGCGACCCGTGCGTCGCGCGGAGGTGGTCGTGCGCCGGCAGCGGCAGCCGGCGCAGCACCGGCTCCGCGCGGGTGCTGTCCAGCAGCAGGTCCTGGTGCGCGCCCGGTCCGTGTGCGTCCAGCACCCGGACCGCCAGGCCGAGCACGTCGGGCAGTCGCGGCGGCAGGCCGAGCGAGCGGGAGAGCCGCACCACCACGTCGTAGGACGCCGGCTCGTCGAGCAGCGGCGCTCCGGTGGCCGCGCCGCCGGTGACCGTGAGGCGTCCGGTCAGCGCCCGTCCCCGCGCGTGGATCGCCCGCTCGCCGCGCAGCCGGGAGGCCATCCGCACGACGGCCGTCCCTGCCTGCACCGCGACGTCCATGACGACCGGGTACCCGCCCGTCCGCACCGCGCACCGGGGGTGACCCGAGTCACCGCACTCGGCTGGCAGCCGGGCCTGCGGCGGTGGGACACTCCTGCAACACCGGGGCGCGTCCGCGCGCCGCACGCGAAGGAGCGACATGGGACGCCTGGCGAGCACGGAGGGCCTCACCGAGGTCCAGCAGGAGATCCTCGACACCGTCAGGGGCTTCGTGGACAAGGAGATCATCCCCTACGCCACGGACCTCGAGCACAAGGACGAGTTCCCCGAGGCGATCGTCGAGGGCATGAAGGAGATGGGCCTGTTCGGGCTCATGATCCCCGAGGAGTACGGCGGCCTCGGCGAGAGCCTGCTGACCTACGCCCTGGTCGTGGAGCAGATCGCGCGCGGCTGGATGAGCGTCTCCGGCGTCATCAACACGCACTTCATCGTGGCGTACATGCTCATGCACCACGGCACCGAGGAGCAGAAGGCCCGTCTGCTGCCGCTGATGGCCGCCGGTGACCTGCGCGGTGGCTTCTCGATGAGCGAGCCGGGCTGCGGCTCGGACGTCGCCGCCATCAAGAGCCGCGCCGTCCGCGACGGCGAGGAGTACGTCCTCGACGGCCAGAAGATGTGGCTCACCAACGGCGCGCGCGCCGGGATCATCGCGACCCTGGTCAAGTCCGACGAGGGCGGCGACTCGGTCTACAAGAACATGACCACGTTCCTGGTCGAGAAGGAGCCCGGCTTCGGCGAGACGGCCCAGGGGATCACGATCCCCGGCAAGATCGAGAAGATGGGCTACAAGGGCGTCGAGACCACCGAGATGATCATGGAGGGCGCCCGCGTCCCGGCCTCCTCGATCCTCGGCGGCGAGGCGGGCCGCGGTCGCGGCTTCTACCAGATGATGGACGGCGTCGAGGTCGGTCGCGTCAACGTCGCCGCCCGCGCCTGCGGCATCTCGATCCGCGCCTTCGAGCTCGCGATCCAGTACGCCCAGCAGCGCTCCACCTTCGGCAAGCCGATCGCCCAGCACCAGGCGATCCAGTTCAAGCTGGCCGAGATGGCGACCAAGGTCGAGGCCTCCCACGGCCTCATGGTCAACGCCGCCCGCCTCAAGGACGCCGGCAAGCGCAACGACGTCGAGTCCGGCATGGCCAAGCTGCTCGCGAGCGAGTACTGCTCCGAGGTCGTCCAGGAGTCCTTCCGCATCCACGGCGGCTACGGCTACTCCAAGGAGTACGAGATCGAGCGCCTCATGCGCGAGGCGCCGTTCCTGCTCATCGGCGAGGGCACCAGCGAGATCCAGAAGACGATCATCTCGCGCGGTCTGCTCAAGGACTACCAGCTCAAGGGCTAGCAGCACCCGCCCGTCGAGGCCGGTCACCCCTGCAGGGGTGGCCGGCCTCTGCGCGTCCGCGGGGGCTGCGCAGACACCGCCGAGAGCGGACACCGCCGAGTGCGGACACCGCCGTGTCCGCGCTTCCCGCCGTGCCTGTGCGTCCGGTTCCCGCACGTCCGCGGGGGACGCCTGGCCCAGCCCCGCCACCGTGCGCCCGGACGGTCGCCGCCCACGCTGGGCCTCGGCTGCGGCGGCGCACGTTCGCGGGGGAGGCGCCGGCACGTGCGACGGCTCACCCGCGAGAGTGCGGGACGGCCCGCGGTCAGTCGGCCGTCTGGCCCCACGGGGTCGCCTCGAGGGTGCCGCCGTCGCAGGCGGTGACCTCCTGGTCGACCACCAGCTCGCCCGGTTCCTCGTCGGGCGGGGTGACCAGCAGGCCGGCGCCGGTCACGCAGTCGACGGCCGGGTCGGCCTGCGTGCTGGGCACCACCCGCCAGCTCAGCTCGCGCACCGTCGACTCCCCGCGGCGCAGCACGACCGTCCGCGGCTCCTGCTGCGAGCGGAGGAAGCGCGTCGGCAGCTGCGTCCCCTGGCCGTCGACCAGCGCGGTGCCGCCGAAGCCGAGCAGCGTGCACGGCGCCGTGCCCTGGTTGGTGAGGCTGACCAGCAGGCGCCGGGTGCTCGCGAAGGGCTGCACCTCGCCGGCGGCGACCGACAGGACGGCAGACGTGCAGCGCTGCGCCGGTGCCTCGGTCACGGGCGCGGTGGCGGCCGGCCCGCTCGTGGCGGACCGAGGGGGGTCGGCGGCGGTCGTCTCGGCGTCGTCCCCGCAGGCCGACAGGACGAGGGCGACGGCGAGGGCGGCGCTCGCTCGGGCGGTCAGGGCGCGGTCCACGGGCGCCAGTCTCCCCGGTCGCGCGCCCATCTCACCGCGGAGGTCAGGGATTGGCGAAGAACTGGAAGCTGCTGCGACGGCCGCGAGGTAGCTCAGCTCCGGCACCGGGCACGTCCAGGTGGCGAGCGGCCCGTTCCTGGTGCAGGGCTGGAACGGTCGGACGGGACCGGTCGCCGGCTGGACGCGGGCCTGCACCTGACGAGGCGTGGGCGTGACCGGGAAGGTGACGGTCACCGATCAGGTGAGGCCGGCGTACGCGGGCAGGCCTGCGACGTAGTCGGGGAAGTCCGTCGCGGTGGCCCCGACGGCGACCTCCGGGGTGCCGGTGAGGCCGGCGGTCACGGCCGTCCCGCTCACCGCCAGCAGGAGCAGCGTCGTGACCACCAGGGCGGTCCCCAGCCCGACCTTCCGACGCGAGACGCCCTTGCGGCGGCGGCGTCTCACCGGTCGACCGTGTCCGGGAGGGGGGTGCGCTGGCGCGGGAGCCGCGGGCGGGCGACGGCCGTCTCCTCGACCGACCGAGCGGCGACCGCGGCCCGCAGCGCGTCGAGCTCGGCCGCCTTCTGCTCGGAGTAGTAGCGGTAGGCGAGGGAGTCGTCGAGCACGAAGTTGAAGCGCACCCCGTCGTGGTCGGTGAACAGCATCACGCGCTCGCCTGCTCGGCGATCGCCTTGAGCGCGCTGAACGACACGACGTCGATGACCTGGTCCGGGTCGTCGGCGGGGTGCGCCGCGCTCAGCAGGGAGCCGGCCTGTCGAGCGATCTGCTCGTCCTCGCCCTCGCCGTGTGACGCGGCCCTGGTCAGGACGAGACCGAGCAGATCAGGGCGGTGCCGGCCAGTGCCAGCATCCGGGTGGGGCCAGGCGGCAGGGTGACCCCGACCAGCCGCAGGCTGGTCGTCGTGGCCCCGGCCGAGGGGAGCGGCAGCGACGACGTCTGGACGAGCTGGCTGCCCTTCTCCAGGCCGACCCGCTTGGCGTCGGCGTCGAACGCCAGCACCGACGTGGCCTGCTGCGGGACGAGCACGCCGTCGGTGACCAGCTCGAGGTCGAGGACGGCCGTCACGACCAGGCGCAGGCCGCCGGCCTCGACCCCCGTCTCCCGGGTGAGCGTGCCGGCCATCTCCAGCAGCTCGCGCAGCGGCACGGTGGTCGTGAGGCGCGTGGGCGCGGTGCTGACGGTCGCCGGGGCGCCCGTGAAGGTGGTGCGCGACCACCCGTCGTCGTTCTCCGCCGAGACGTCCAGGCGCCAGGTGCCCGAGACGGTGGTGCCGTCCGGCACGTCCACCTCCAGCTCGGCGGTGACGTCGGCCTCGGTGACCAGTCGCGGGTAGAGCTGGTCGCCGGTCGCGACGGCCCCGCCGGGGTACGCGAGACCGGGTGGCGCCTCGGCGCCGTACTCCCAGGTGACGACCTGCTGCGCCGTGCTGGCCGACGCGGTGGTGTCGAGGAACGGGCCGGTGGTCGCCGCGATGGCCAGCAGCGCGCAGCAGCCGACGCCGACACGAAGGGCCGTGTCGGCGCCAGCAGGGACGGAGGGAAGCCGGGCAGGCCGCCGTGCCGCGGGAGCGGGCTGGGGAGGGGGGACCTCCGCCGCAGGGGAGCGGTCGCCGGCGGCGCCGGCTCCGGGTGACCGTCCCCGGCGTCGGCGCCGCGTGGCCGACGAGGTCTGCAGGAGGGCCAGGGCGAGGACGACGGCGCCGCCGGCCAGCGCGACCGGACGGCGCAGCCCATCGACGGCCGGGCCCACGCCCTTGAGCTGGAAGACCCTGCTGCCGAGGGCATCTGCGGCGGCCGGCGTCTCGGGGTCGATCCAGCTGTTGTTGTCCCGCGTCATGACCAGCCGGTCCGCCTCGACGCGCGGGACCCGGTGCAGGACGACCTTGCCGAGCTCCGTGCTGTCGTACGCGACGACGTCACCGACGTCGTAGGCGTCCTTGCGGTGGACGACGACGAGGGTGCCCTTGGTGATGCCCGGCAGCATGCTGACGCCGTTGGTCACGTGCCACGAGACAGGGCCGCCCGTAGGCGCCGACAGCGCGTCGAGTGCGGCCAGGACGAGGATGATCCCCGTCAGGGCGAACCCGCCGCGCTGCACGGTCATGCGCTGTCGCCCTGCCGTGGTGCCTCGATCCGGGCCGAGGCCGGGCCCGGCCGCTAGCTGACGGTCGGCTGGCTGACGGCGACGATCTCGAGGGTGTCGATGGCCGACGACTCGAGCCCGGTGGTGGTGCAGGTCCAGGTGGTGACGCCGTCCGTGACGCCCGTGGTGCTGGCGGTCGTGCACGTGTAGTAGAGGTCGGCCTTGACGAGGCGCACGCGGGCCCGGGTCGCACCGAGTGCGCCGGTCGCGGGAGTCAGCGTGAAGTTGACCTTGACGACGTCATCGCCCGTGTCGCCCGCGAGGTTCGCGTTGGCGCCGAGCTCGTACTGGACGTCGCTGACGGCGAAGCCGGCGGTGTCGGTGGCCTGGAAGCCGGCCGAGGCGACGGGCGTGCCGGTGTTGCCGGCGGTGAAGGCGGAGCCGCCGGCGACGGCGAGGCCGAGGGCGGCGGTGATGGCGAGGGAGGAACGCTTCATGCGCATGGGAATCCATCCTTGGACTGGTGCCGACGGTCGTCGGCGCGTAGCACCTCCGCCGGGCTGTGGGCCCCCACGATGAGGAGCCGACGCGGGTTCTCACCAGATCGGGCGACGGACGAGTCGGACGTTCGTGATCATCCGGGCGCCTGGTGCGGTCGCTGAATACGCTGGCCCCGTGGCCCTCGACCCCGACTCCGTGCTGCTGCAGGTGGAGGCGCACCTGCTGGCGGTGCTCGGTCAGGACAGCGGTCGCGCCGGGGTGAGCTTCCTCGGCGCGGAGCGGATCGACGTCCTGCGGTTCGGCCCGGACGCCGACGGCCTGGTCCGGTACGTCACCCTCGGCATGAGCCGGGCGCCGATGGGCGACCCCGGGGCGGCGGTGGTGCTGGAGGACGGTCCGCGGGCCGAGCTGCTGCTGACCGTCCGCGACCTGCACGACACGGTCCTGCGCCGGCTCGCGGTGCTCGCTGCGAGCCCCGCCGTCGAGGGCGTGGTGCTCGCCCCGGGCGCCGGGCTCGACCTCGGCGAGCCGCTCTGGGACGCCGCCCCGTTCACCGCCGCGCTCGTCGGCGAGCCGGGCGGGTTGGTGCCGGACGTCGAGCTGGAGGGGCACGAGCCGGTGCGCTTTCTGCCGCTGCTGCCCATGACGCCGAACGAGGCCGCCTGGAAGCGGGTGCACGGCGCCGGCGCGATGCAGACCCGCTGGCTCGAGGCGGGCACCGACCTGCGCGACCCGCGCCGGGCCGAGGTCGGCCTGAGCGCCCCACCGGACCGATGAGGGCGGCCGCATGACGCTGGTCGACCGGTTGCGGATGCAGGCGGGCAGCTGCCGCAACGCCGGCTCGCCCCTGACGGCCGACCTGCTCGTCGGGGCCGCCGAGGACCTCTCGCGCGGTGGTCCGACCGCTGCGCTGCTCGGCCCGCTCGAGGACGACCCGCACGGCAGCGTCCCGCCGCTGCGCTTCGCGGGAGCTCTCCACCGGCTCGTGCTCGCGCGCCGCGCGCCGGGGCTCGCGATCCACTACCCGAGCGTCGGCGGGACCCCGGGCGACGTGTGGCCGGCCGCGCGCGACGTCCTCGAGGACCAGCTCGAGGCGCTGCACGGCCTGGTCGCCCGCCCCGTGCAGACCAACGAGGTCGGACGCAGCAGCGCGCTGCTGGGCGGGCTGCTGCACGCCGCCGCGGCGACCGGGCTGCCCGTCCGGCTGCTCGAGATCGGCGCCAGCGGCGGGCTGAACCTCAACGTCGACCGGTACGCGCACGAGGTCGCCGACGGCGTGGTGCTCGGTGACCCGGCGTCCCCGGTCCGGTTGCACCGGCCGTGGCGGGGGTCGCTGCCGCCCGGGGTCCGGCTGGAGGTCGTCGACCGCGCGGGCTGCGACCCGTCGCCGCTCGACCCGTCCAGCACCGCAGACCGGCTCACGCTCACCTCCTACGTCTGGGCCGACCAGCTCGCCCGCTTCGAGCGGCTCCGGGCGGCGTTGCAGGTCGCGACCGACCACCCCCAGCCGGTCGAGCCGCTGCCCGCCAGCGCCTTCCTCGCCCGCGAGCTCGCCGAGCCGCGCCCGGGCGTCGTGACGGTCGTCTGGCACTCGGTCGTCCGGCAGTACCTCGACCCTGAGGAGCGGGCGGCGGTGACCGACCTGCTGCTCGCGGCCGGTGCGCGAGCCACGCCCCGCGCGCCGCTGGCGCACCTGTCGATGGAGCCGGAGCGCTTCGCCACGGGCGAGTTCCGCTTCCCGCTGACCCTGACGACCTGGCCGGACGGCCACGCCCGGGTGCTCGGCGAGGCCCAGGGACACGGCCCCCCGGTCGTGTGGCGCTGAGCGCCTGAGAGACTGGGCGTCACGCGACGACACCTGGAGGAGCAGTGCAGTTCGGCCGGTACTACGAGGAGTTCGAGGTCGGAGCGGTCTACAAGCACTGGCCGGGGAAGACGGTCACCGAGTACGACGACCACCTGTTCTGCCTGATCACCATGAACCACCACCCGCTGCACCTGGACGCCAGCTACGCGGCGACCACCCAGCAGGGCAAGAACGTCGTCGTCGGCAACTACGTCTACTCGCTGCTGCTCGGCATGTCGGTCCCCGACGTCTCCGGCCGTGCGATCGCCAACCTCGAGGTCGAGAGCCTCAAGCACGTCTTCCCGACGTTCCACGGCGACACCATCTACGGCCAGACCGAGGTCCTCGACAAGACCGAGAGCAAGAGCAAGGACGACCGCGGCGTCGTCTACGTCGAGACCAAGGGCTACAACCAGGACGGCGTGCTGGTGTGCATCTTCCGCCGCAAGGTGATGATCCCCAAGCGCGTGTACGCCGAGACGACCGGCGGCGAGTTCCCGGGCCGCCCGGAGCTGCGCGAGTAGTACTGGACCGGACGGCGCGGTTGCGGCGTGATCTTCCGGGAACCCCGGGACCATGGAGATCGCCGTGATCGTCGTCGTCCTGCTCCTCGTCGCTGCCATGGCCGTGGCGGGGGGCCTGCTCGACCGTCCGCGCCGGGTCGCCCGCCGCACCCGGGTCGTCGAGCGCCCGGCCCGCGAGGTCGTCGTCGAGCGCGAGGCGCCGGTCCGCCGGGTCGTCGAGGAGCCGTGATCGTCGGCGCTTGACCTTCGGCCGTCGCGGGCGGAACGTCAGGCTGGTGCAGATCCCCACCTGCCCGCGCTGCGGGCTCCCGGTGCGCGCCCCCGGCCTCATGTCCAGCGACTGGCACTGCGACCGCCACGGTCCGGTGCTGCCCCAGCGCACCTGGACCCACGTCGGGCCGGAGCTGCTCGCCCAGGTGTCGCGCGACGCGCAGGTCCCGCTGTGGAGTCCGCTGCCGCTGCTGCCCGGGTGGACCGTCACGGGGCTCGCGACCGCGGGGGACGACCGCGGCGGTCCGCGGGCGACCGCGCTGGCGCTGTCCGGGCCGTCGCCGCTCGGCGGGCCCGCCGACATGGTCCTGGTGGCCGAGGAGCCCAGCACCGGCCTGGGCGGTCGCACCGCCGGGACCGAGGCGCTCGACCCCGGTCTGACCGCCGACGGCGCGCCCGACGCCAAGGTGCAGGCGGCCGGCCACGACACCCCCCTGTGGCTCGTCGACAGCGCCGACGACCGGATCGCCTTCGCCGGCGAGGCGCTCGGCGTCTGGCTCTGGGCCGTCCTGTGGCCGCCGGCCGCCGAGCTGGTGCTGCTCGAGCACGTCGAGCTGCACGACCTGCGGCACGAGTCGCACGTCGGCCTCGACCTGCCCGTCGGCGCACCCACCACCCGCCTGGGCTGAGCGTGGCCGTCGGGCACGACGCGGACGCCCACGACGAGCCGTCGGCCGGCGACACCGGCGCAGACCCGGTCTGCTGGCTCGACCGGGTCTGCGAGGCCTGCGGCGCGCTGACGGACGGTCCGCCGCAGCCCGTCTGCGAGCGCTGCGGCCACGCCCGGTCCTGACCCGGGGCCCTAGCCTGGGAGGCCCACCACCCCGTCTCGTCCCAGGAGCGCTGCCCTGTCCGCCCGCCGGATCGACCTGCACACCCACTCCACCGCCTCCGACGGGACGACCCCACCCGCGGACCTCGTCCGCGAGGCGCAGGAGGCCGGGCTGTCGGTGCTGGCCCTGACCGACCACGACACCACCGGCGGGTGGGACGCCGCCGCGGCGGCGCTGCCGTCCGGGCTGTCGCTGGTCCGCGGCGCCGAGATCTCGTGCGTCAGCGAGGGCATCAGCCTGCACCTGCTGGCCTACCTGTTCGACCCTGCCGAGCCGGCCTTCGCCGCGAAGCGCTCACAGATGAGGACCTCGCGGGTCGGCCGGGCGCAGCGGATGGCCCAGATGCTGGAGGCCGACGGCACCGGCGTCACGTGGTCGCGCGTGCAGGAGATCGCGCAGGGCACCGTCGGCCGTCCGCACGTCGCGCAGGCGATCCTCGAGCAGGGCCACGTCCGGACCGTCTCGCAGGCCTTCACCCCGGAGTGGATCGGCACCGACGGCCGCTACTACGTCCACAAGCTCGAGCTGGACGTCCTCGACGCGATCGCGCTGGTGCTCGGCGCGGGCGGCGTGGCCGTCTTCGCGCACCCGAAGGCCGTGAAGCGGGGACGCACCGTCGGCGACGACGTCGTCCGCGCCATGGCCGAGGCCGGGCTGCACGGGCTGGAGGTCGACCACGTCGACCACGACGACGCCGCGCGCGCCCACCTGCGCGGGCTCGCCGCCGAGCTCGACCTGCTCACGACCGGCAGCAGCGACTACCACGGCACCGCCAAGACGGTCCGGCTCGGCGAGCACACGACGTCCGAGCAGGCCTACGAGCAGATCGTGGCCACCGCGACCGGTCTCGACCTCCTGACCGCATGAGCGAGGTCTTCGACGCGACGCTGTTCGGCGCCGTCTTCGTCACGCTGTTCGTGATCATGGACCCGCTCGGCAGCATCCCGCTGTTCCTCGGGCTCACCGGCGGACGGACGAGCAGGACGCGCGCGCGGCTGGCCGGTCAGGCGGTGCTGGTCTCGCTGTTCGTCATCAGCCTGTTCGCCGTCGTCGGCCAGCAGATTCTGGGCTTCCTGGGCATCGGCATCCCCGCCCTGCAGGGCGCCGGCGGGCTGCTGCTGCTCATCGTCGCGCTCGAGCTGCTCACCGACCGGCAGGACGACCCGAACGAGGTACCCGACGTCAACGTCGCGCTGGTGCCGCTCGGCACGCCGCTGCTGGCCGGGCCCGGCGCGATCGTCGCCACCATCGTCTTCGTGCAGCAGGCCGACGGGCTCGCCGACCACACCGCGATCGCCGCCGGCATCCTCGCGATCCACCTGTCGGTCTACCTGTCGCTGCGCTTCAGCGTCAGCATCACGCGCCTCATCAAGGAGAGCGGCATCGTGCTCCTCACCCGGATCGCCGGCCTGCTGCTCTCGGCGATCGCCGTGCAGCTGGTCGCCGACTCCGTCCGCGGCTTCGTCGCGGAGGGCTGAGCCGTCCTCGCCGCGCTGGTCGCCGCCGTGCTGCTCGTGGCGGCACCTGCGGCGGTCGACGACGTCGTCGCCTCGCTGCGCCAGGACGCGCTGTACGTGTCGTCGGACAGCTCCCTGACCCCCGACGGCGACGCCGTGCGCGAGGCGCTGGCGCAGACGTCGGTCCCGACCTACGTCGCGGTCGTCCCCCAGGAGCAGGTCGACGCCGCCGAGCTCGGCATCGACGGGCTGATGCTGCAGATCGTCGACGGGCTGGCCGACCCCAAGGCGGTCGTCTATGTGGTCAGTGACGGCGGTGAGCTGCAGGCCGGTGAGGGCGGCGCGTCCGGGGTCGACGCCGGCGGCATCCTCGACCGCGTGCTCGCGGAGCGCATCGACGAGCCGTTCGACGCGACCTCGGTCACCGGGGCGCTGGTCGACATCGCCCGGCTGGTCGATGCCGACGCGGACGCCGAGCCGGGCAGCACCCGCCGGACCGTCGGACTGGTCGGTCTGGTCGCGACGGTCGCCATCGGCGGTGGCGGGCTGCTGTACACCCGCGCCCAGCGCCGGCTGCGGGCGTCCGCGCCGCTGACCGACGAGCGCGGCCCGGACGACGCCGGCTGGCACTAGACCGGGCGTGCCGGGGGACGATGTCGTCATGACCCGTCGCCTGCTCGTGCTGCCGCTGCTGGCCCTGCCGCTCCTGCTGCCCGGAGCCGCCTGGGCCGTCACGTCCGGCGAGGTGGTCGAAGGGCTGCAGACCGCACCCGTGTACGTCGAGCCCGGGGTCGGGCTGGACGTCGACGAGGCCGCGGTGCGCGAGGCCGTCGCCGACGCGCGGGTGCCGGTGTACGTCGCGATCGTCACCGAGCAGACCGCGCTGCGCGCCGGCGGCTCGGCCTCGCTGGTCAACCGGATCGGCACCGGCACCCGGAACAGCGCGTCGTCCGTGCTGGTCATCACCGACGAGCCCGAGCTGCGCGGCGCCAGCGGGCGCGAGGCGCTGAACGCCGGGGTCGACGGCGGGCTCGCCGCCGACCGCGTCGTGCGAGGGGTCGACGGCTCCGACGGGCTCGACGAGGCCGAGGTGACCGCCGCCGTCACGCAGTTCGTCGGCATCCTCGGCGAGCAGGCGTCCGGGGGTCCCGGGCAGGTGCTGCAGGACGGCGACGAGGGCACGGGCAGCGGCAGCGGGCTGCTGCTCGGACTGCTCGCGCTCGGCGGGGCGGGCGCCGGCGTGGCCGTGCTGTCGCGCAACAAGAAGCGCCGGCTGAAGGTCCTCGAGGAGGCGCGCGCCGACGTCGAGTCGCTCTACGGGCGGCTCGGCAGCGACGTCTCGCTGCTCTCGCCCGGCGGCGACCCGGTGGCCGGCCAGGCGCTGGCCGACGCTGCCGAGCGGTACAACGCGACCGGGGCGCTGATGGCGCAGGCCGACACCCCCGGCGAGTTCGCGGCGGCCCGGCGCACCGCGGTCGAGGGGCTGGTCGCGGCGCGGGTCGCCCGTGAGCGGCTCGGGCTCGACCCGGGGCCCGAGGTGCCGCTGCCGCCGGCGTCCGGCCCCCAGCTCGAGGCGCCCGGGCGGGTCCAGGTCGGGGACCAGGAGTACGACGGCTCGCCGACGTACGCGCCGGGACGCGGCCACTACTACGGCGGCGGCATGCTCGGCGGCCGGATGGTCCCCGGCGGCTGGTACTCCGTGCCGTTCTGGGAGACGGCGCTGATGGCCTCCGTCCTGGGCGGCGCGCTCGGCGGCGGCGGCCTGTTCGGCGGCGGCTACGAGCGCGGCTACGAGGAGAGCGCCGAGGACGCCGGCGATGTCTTCCGCGGTGGCGGCGGCTTCGACGACGGCGGCGGGAGCGGCTTCGAGTGGGGCGGCGGCTCGGTCGGCGGCGGCGACTGGGGTGGCGGTGGAGGCGGAGGCGGGGACTCCGGCGGCGGCGGCTGGTAGCGCTCGCCCGACGGCGGCGTGGCGTCGAGCCCGAGGCCGGGTCGCCTGCGCCCTCGGGCTGGGGGGGTGCTGTCCACAGGTCGCTGATGCGTCGGCCGGGCTGTCGGTGGGGCGGGTGACGATGGGCGGCATGACGGAGCAGCTGGGCCTCGAGGGGATGCCGACCCGATTGTTCTCCTGCACGCCGTCGCGGCTGACGACCTGGCTGGACTGCCCGCGCCGCTACCGGATGACCTACCTCGACCGGCCGTCGCCGCAGAAGGGCCCGCCGTGGGCGCACAACACCGTGGGCGCCGCCGTCCACCTCGCGCTCGCGCGCTGGTGGGCCGAGCCGCGCGCGCGACGGACCCCGGTGGTGGCCCGCGGGCTGGTCGACAGCGGGTGGAGGACCGACGGCTTCGCCGACAGCGCGCAGGCCGACCGGTGGAGGCTGCGGGCCGGGGACATGGTCGAGCGGTACGTCGCGACGCTCGACCCGGCGGACGAGCCGGTCGGGGTCGAGCGCACGGTCGCCGTCCGCACCGGCTCGCTCGCGGTGAGCGGGCGCATCGACCGGGTCGACCAGCGCGGCGACGAGCTGGTCGTCGTCGACTACAAGACGGGCCGGTCGGTCCTGACGACCGACGACGCCCGCGGCTCGCTGGCGCTCGCGCTCTACGCCCTCGCCGGCCGCCGGACGCTTCGGCGCGACTGCCGCCGGGTCGAGCTGCACCACCTGCCGTCCGGACAGGTGGTCGGGTTCGACCACACCGACCAGTCGCTGGCGCGCCACCTCTCGCGGGCCGAGGCGATCGGGGCCGAGGCCGTGGCGGCGGCCGAGGCGCTGCTGGCCGGAGGTGACGCCGACGCGCTGTTCCCCGCGCGGGTCGGTCCGCGCTGCGGCTGGTGCGACCTGGCGCGGGCCTGCCCGCAGGGGCGGGCTGCCGCTGGCCCGCTGCGGCGGCCGTGGGACGGACTGGCCGACGAGCTCGACCAGCCGGCCGCGAGCTGAGTCCCCGGGCCGTTCGGTCTCGGGATCGGGCGGCGGGCGCGGGCTCGAGCTCGGGAAGGCTGCAGCCGGTCGGCGGCTTGGCACTGCTGGACGAGCACCGCCGTACGTCCCCGAGGAGGCCCGTGACCACCGACGTGCGCGACGCACCGGCGGCTCCCGGCACCGGCGTCTTCCGCGGCTGGTGGGTGGTGACCGGGGTGTTCGTCATGCTGCTCGTCACCGCCGGGCTCGGCTTCTACGGGCTGCCGGTGTACCTGCGCTCGCTGACGGTCGAGCAGGGCTTCTCGGTCGGTGCCGTCTCGATCGCCACCGCCGTCTTTTTCGGCGTGAGCGGCCTGTCGGGTCTGCCGGTCGCCGCCTTCATGGCCGACCGCGACCCCCGGCCGATGATCGCGGTCGGCGCGACCGCCTCGGCCGTCTCCCTGCTGCTGCTCGGGCGCGTGCAGGAGGTCTGGCAGCTGTACGCCGTGTATGCCCTGTTCGGCGCCGGGTTCGCGGCCTCCTCGCTGGTGCCCGGCACCACGCTGGTGGCCCGCTGGTTCGCCCGGCGCCGCTCGATCGCGCTGTCCGTCGCCAGCACAGGGCTGTCGGCCGGCGGCGTGGTCGTCACACCGCTCGTGGCGACGCTGATCGACCGGCACGGCCTGTCGACCGTCACGCCGTACCTCGCGGCGGCCCTGGTCGTCGGGGTGGTCCCGGTCACCGCGCTGCTGCTGCGGCCGTCGCCGCAGGCCCTCGGGCTGCTGCCCGACGGCGACCCCGCCCCGCCGGCCGGCTCACCGGTCGCCTACG
Organism: Frankiales bacterium; assembly: GCA_025966005.1. GTDB lineage: Bacteria > Actinomycetota > Actinomycetes > Mycobacteriales > SCTD01 > SCTD01. The sequence continues at coordinate 3,479 of JAOPVV010000021.1, read as the reverse complement.
GCGGCGCGCTGGTCGCCGAGGCGCTGCGCACCCGCTACTTCGCCTGCCTCACCGCCGGCCACCTGCTGGCGATGCTCGCCCAGGTCGGCGGCATCGCCCACCTGTTCAACCTGGTCGCCGACCGCACCGACGCCCGGTTCGCCGCGACCGTCGGCGCCGTGCTCGCCGTCTCCAGCCTGGTCGGACGACTGGCCGGTGGCTGGGTCGCCGGCCGGACGTCGATGCGCGGGCTCGCGCTCACCCTGATGGTCGGCCAGGCTGCGGCGCTGCTGCTGCTCGCGGTCAGCGACAGCCGCACCGGCCTGCTGCTCACCACGATCGGCTTCGGGCTGACGGTCGGCAACCTGCTGATGCTGCACCCGCTGCTGCTCGCGGAGCGCTTCGGCGTCCGCGACTACGCCCGCATCTACTCGCGCAGCGCCCTGCTCGCGACGGCCGGGATCGCGAGCGGCCCGGCCTTCATCGGCGTCCTGCGCGACGCCGTCGACGGCTACGGCATCGCCTTCGCGGTCGCCGCCGGCGCCTCTGTCCTGGCCGCGGTCGTCCTGTCGTTCAGCGGCCCGACGAGAGTGCCCGACCCCGTCTGAGACGCTGGGTCGATGAGGGACTGGACGAGCGCCAAGGCAGGGACCTTCCAGGAGTCGGTCATCCGCGAGATGAGCCGGCTCTGCACGGCGTCCGGCGGGGTCAACCTGGCGCAGGGCTTCCCGGACTTCGCCTGTCCGCAGGAGCTCAAGGACGCCGCCAAGCGCGCCATCGACGAGGACGTGAACCAGTACGCGATCACCTGGGGAGCCAAGGCGTTCCGCGACGGGATCGCGGCGAAGACCGCCGCGACGTACCCCGGTTGGGAGGTCGACCCGGAGACCGAGCTCTGCGTCACCTGCGGCTCGACCGAGGCCATGATCGCCACGCTGCTGGCCACCGTCGACCCGGGTGATGAGGTGGTGGTCTTCCAGCCGTTCTACGAGAATTACGGCCCCGACGCCGTCCTGTCGGGCGCGACGCCGCGCTACGTCACCCTGCACGCCCCGGACTGGACGATCGACGAGGCCGAGCTGCGGGCGGCGTTCAACGACAGCACGCGCGCGGTCATCGTCAACACGCCGCACAACCCGACCGGCAAGGTGTTCAGCCGGGCCGAGCTCGAGCTGATCAGCGAGCTGTGCCAGACGTGGGACGTGCTGTGCCTGACCGACGAGATCTACGAGCACATCGTGTACGACGCCGAGCACGTGCCGCCGGCGACCGTCCCCGGGCTCGAGGACCGGACGGTGACGATCAACGCGCTGTCCAAGACCTACGCCGTGACGGGCTGGCGGGTCGGCTGGACCATCGCGCCGCCGGCGATCACCGGCAGCATCCGCAAGGTGCACGACTTCCTCACCGTCGGGGCGGCCGCACCCCTGCAGGCGGCCGGCGCGACGGCGATGGCGCTGCCGGCCAGCTACTACGCCGCCAGCGCTGCGGCCTACCGCGAGCGGCGCGACCTGCTGTGCGACGTGCTTGAGCGGGCCGGGTTCGGCTTCCGCGTGCCGGACGGCGCGTACTACGTGCTGTGCACCACCGGCGACCTCGACCCGGCTCGGGACTCCAGCGCGTACGCCCGCCGGCTCGTCGTCGACCCCGGCGTCGCCGCCGTGCCGGGCACGAGCTTCTTCGCGAACCCTGCCGACGGGGCCGGTCTGATCCGGTTCGCTTTCCCGAAGCGCCTCGAGACGCTGCGGGCCGCGGCGGAGCGGCTCGCGAAGCTCTAGTCGCCCGGGAGCTGCCGAGCGCAGTCCTGCGCGGGGCGGTCCCAGCGGGTGAACTGCTCGTGGATGCGCATCCCGGCCTTCTCGTAGAGCCCGAGCGCGCCGGTCGGGTTGCCGGCGTCGACCCCCAGGCTGGTCGCCGGCAGCCCGCGGGCGGCGTGTCGCCGGAACGACTCGTGCAGCAGCGCGAGGCCGACGCCGCGTCCGCGCTGCGACGGCGCGACGGCGAGCTGCCGGACGAAGCCGTAGTCGCTGCCCATCTGCTGGGACAGGCAGGCCCCGACGACCTCGCCGCCTGACTCGACCACCAGGTAGAGCGAGGCGTCGTACCGCTCGGTGTCGAGCAGGTAGCCCCGCCACTCGTCCAGCGTCCGCTCGTGCTGCCCGCCGATCTCGCGGAACGAGGTGGTGATCAGGGCGTGGACGGCCACGTCGTCACGGGGCCGGTCGTAGTCGCGGGCGAGCACGCCGTCGGGCCAGACCGGCTCTGGCGTCGGGTCGTCGAGCTCGAGCCGCATCCGCCAGAACCGCCGGGCCGGCGACCAGCCGTGCCGCTCGACGGCCGCGGCCCGCTCGGTGTCGGGGTCCGGCACGTAGTGCTCGAGCTGCCCCGGGTGGCCCTCGACCCAGGTGAGCAGCAGGTCGTAGAGGTCAGTGCGCTCGAGGTCGGTCACCATGTCGGCGTACTCGTCGACGACCGTGGCGTAGCCGATGGTGCGACCGGCCTCCTCGACCGCGAGAGTGCCGTCCTGCCAGTCGAAGCCGGGCTTGTCCCAGTCGCCGGTGAGGTCGGAGTCGTCGGTGTCGACGCCGCCGCGGAAGGCGATGTCGTACGCGCAGTAGAGGTCGACGACAGCGCGCAGGTCGTGGCGGGTGGCGGGTCGGGTCAGCACGCGGGACACGCTCCCACCGGGGTCAAGCCGGTAGCGCGGTCGAGCGGGCGACTGGGCGACTGGGGTCAGGCAGGCAGCGGGTCAGGTAGGCAGCGGGTCAGGCAGGCAGCGCCATGCGCGCGCGGGCGTCCTTGAGGTGCGGTCCGGCGCGCAGCGCGTCCGGGACGAGCAGCAGACCGCTGCGGAAGGCGAGACCGGCGGCGGTGGCCGCCAGGTCGGTCGTCGGCAGGCCCGGCAGCCGGTAGAGCCGCCGGGCCCAGCGGGGGAGCATCGCCCCCGCGGCGGCGGCCAGCGCGATCCAGGCCGGGCGCGCCGGCGTGCCGAGCGTGACCCGGCTCGGCATCGGCGGCCACAGGACGAAGGCCGCGGCCTCGCGGGCGGCCTTCGTGGCCCGCAGCTGCGGGCGGACGCGCTCGAAGTAGGCGGCCATCTCGTCGACCGAGCCGGGGACGTCGGCCGCCCGCAGCCCGACGAGCTGCGCCCCGACCCGCTGCTCGGCGAAGTACCGGTCCCGCTGCTCACGGGACAGCCGCAGCCCGCAGCGGGCCGCCGTCGACAGGAACGACTCGACCTCCACGCAGTGCACCCACAGCAGCAGGGCGGGGTCGTTGACCCGGTACGCCGTGCCGCTCTCGGGCTCGATGCCGGCCAGCCGCTGGTGGATGCCGCGGACCTTGGCGCCCGCGCGCCTCGCCTGCTCGGTCGTGCCGTACGTGGTGACGCCGACGTACTCGGCCGTGCGGAACAGCCGTCCCCACGGGTCCTCGCGGAAGTCGCTGTGCTGTGCGACACCGGACATGGCCAGCGGGTGCACCGCCTGGAGCAGCAGCGC
>JAOPVV010000412.1 GCA_025966005.1 Frankiales bacterium | reverse complement strand
GAGCGCCGGGCGTGTGCCCAGGGCGCGGCGGCGAGCAGCGGCAGCGGCCGGCGCGTCACGGCGGCGGCGAGCAGTCCGGCGGTCCCCACGATGACCGGGAGGCTACGTGGACGCAGCAGGACGCCGTGCCAGAACAGCTCGCGCCGCATCTCGGGGAACTCGGCCAGCAGGCGCGGGAAGGCGGCGTAGCCGAGCCCGCGGCGCAGGTGCCAGGCCGCACCGGGCTGCGTCGTGTCGTGCGCGACCACGGCCCCGGAGGCGTAGGCCGCGGTGCCGCCGAGCCGGCGCACCCGCCAACCGGCCGCGGTGTCCTCACCGAAGAAGCCGGTGCTGCGGTCGAAGCCGCCGGCGCGGCGCAGGGCGTCCGTCCGGTACATCAGGTTGCAGCACTCGTAGAGGTCGGTGAACCGCGAGATGTCCTGCGTCGCCGACCACCTGCCGTCGGGCGGCGCGGCCGGCACCGTGCGGCCCTGCACCACGTCGTGGCCGTCGGAGGCGTCGACCAGCGCGGCCAGCCAGCCGGGGGAGGGTCGGCAGTCGGAGTCGGTGAAGGCCAGCCAGTCGGTGCGGCAGGCCTCGACGGCGGCCTGCCGGGCGGCGCCGAGCGGCCCGCGCTGCTCCACCAGCCGCACGCCGCCGGTCGCGCGCAGCAGCTCGAGAGTGCCGTCCGTGGAGCCGTTGTCGACCACGAGCAGCTCGTCCGGAGCCCGCTCCTGGGCGGCGAGCGCGGCGAGGCAGCGGGCCATCGCCCCCCGGCGGTCCTTCACCACGACCGCGACGGTGACGCTCATGCGGCGTACAGCCGCTCGAGGGCCGGCACGACCGCCGTCCGCCAGTCCCACCGCCGCGCCCGCTCGCGGCAGGCGTCGGCCGCCGCTGGCGTCATGGTGAGCGCCTGCGCGAGTGCGTGGGTCAGCTCCGGGACGCCCGCGCCGCACAGCACCCCGGTCGCCTCGTCGAGCACCTCGACCGGACCGCCGCCGTCCCGCCGCGCGACGCCGGGCGTGCCGCAGGCGAGCGACTCCGACAGCGCCATCCCGAACGACTCGGCCACCGACGGCAGGGCGGTCACCCACGCCTCGCGGTACAGCCGGGGCAGCTCGGCGAGGTCGACCAGCCCGAGCACCTCGACGTGAGCGGTCGGCAGCCCCGACAGGTCGGGCGTGCCCGGGCCGGCCAGCCGCAGCGTCACGCCCTCGAGCCGCGCGACGGCCTCGACCAGGGTCCGCACCCCCTTGCGGGACTCGGCGAGGTCGCCGCTGTAGAGCACCACCGGCCGGGACGCGCGTCCCGGCCCGGGGCGGAACACGGCGGTGTCGACGCCGGGCGGGACGACGTCCGCGGTGCGGCCGTACTCGCTCTGCAGGTACGCCCCGGCCGCCGCGCTGACGCACACGTAGTGGTCGACGCCGCCCACCACGCGGGCGTGCAGGCCGGCGTCGCCGCGCTGCTCGCGGGAGCGGCGGACGGGGAAGCCGTGGTCGGTGAACACCGTGCGCAGCCCGGGACGCAGCCGCCCGGCCGCCGCGGCGGCGGCGCCGTCGCCGGTGCTCGTGGCGTGCCAGACGTCCGTGCGGCGCAGCCCCTCGAGGACCAGGGCCTGCAGCCCGAAGACGCCCTCCCTGCCCCGGGCGCCGTGCCGCGCCGGTCCGCGCGGGGTGAGCCGGCGGACGGGGACCCCGAGCTGCAGGTCGCGACGCGGGGCGCCGGTCGCGAGCACCCGGACGTCGTGGCCGGCGTCCTGCAGGGCCGACGAGAGCTCGTGCACGTAGCGCTCGGCCCCGCGGTGCACGCCGGGCCAGGCGTGCACGCTGGTCAGCACGATCCGCAGGCCCACGGGGCTAGCGTAGGGACGTGATCAGGCCGCGGGTGCTGCACGTCGCCCGCGACTGGGTCCGGCCCTCCGAGGGCTTCGTCGCCGACGTCCTGCGGACCACCACCGCGAGCGTGCCGTCGCTCGCCTACGGCACCGCGTGGGACGGCGTGCCGCTGCCGCCGCGCGCCTCCCGGGTCCCGGCCTCCAGGCCCGCGCTGGCCGCTGTCGTCGTCGCCCGTCGGGCCCAGGTCCTGCACGCCCACTTCGGCTACTGGGCAGCCCCCGTCGCCGGTGTCGCCCGGCGCACCGGACGTCCGTGGGCGCTGTCGCTGCACGGGCACGACCTGCTCGTCGAGGGCTGCCCCGCGGCCGTGCGGGCGGACCTGGTGGTGGTGCCGTCGCCGTACCTCGCGGACGCCGCGTCGCGCGCGGGCGTGCACGACGAGCGGATCCGGGTGGTCCCCTCCGGGCTCGACCTGGCCCAGTTGCCGTTCCGCGTCCGGACCCCCCGTGCCGACGGGACGGTGCTGGTCACCTTCGCCGGCCGGTACGTCGCGAAGAAGGGCGTGCTCGACGCCGCCGACGCGTTCGCGGCGGCCCGGGACCGCCTGCCGCAGCTGCGCTTCCGCTTCGTCGGGCACGGCCCGCTCGAGACCGCGCTGCGCGAGCGGCTGGCCGCGCTGCGCCTGGACGCCGAGCTCGTCGACGGGTCGGCGCCCGCGGCCGTGCGGACGGCGCTGGCGACGACCGACCTGCTGCTCACCGCGAGCCGGGTGGCCGGCGACGGCGACGCCGAGACGCTCGGGCTGGTCAACCTCGAGGCGCTGGCCTGCGGGGTGCCGGTCGTCACGACGGCCAGCGGAGGGGTCCCGTACGCGGTGGGCGACCGGGCCCGCGTGGTGGCCGAGGGGTCGGTGCGCGACCTGGCCGACGCACTGGTCGACCTCGCCGGCGACCCGGCCCGCTGGCAGGCCCTGGGCCGAGCAGGCCGCGACCACGTCGTGCGCGGGTTCGAGCTGGGAGCGCGGGTGGCTGACCTCGAGCAGCAGTGGGCGGCCCTGGCGGCGGGCCGTCCGCTGCCCGCGGTTGAGGCCGTGCGTGCCCGGACGCCGTCCGTCTCCGTCGTGCTCGTGACCGCAGGACGCCGCGAGCTCGTCGGCAGGGCGCTCGACGCGCTGGCGGCGCAGACCCTGCCGGCGCAGGTCGTCGTCGTCGACAACGCCTCCACCGACGGGACCGCCGACGCGCTGGCCGCCCGCGACGTGACCGTGCTGACCGAGCCGGTGCACGCCCACGTCGCCGCCGCCCGCAACCGCGCCGCCGCCGTCGCGACCGGCGAGCTCGTGGCCTTCACCGACGACGACTGCGCGCCCACGCCGACCTGGCTGGAGGGCCTCGTGGCCTCCTACCGCGAGGGCGTGGCGCTTGTGCAGGGCCGCACGACCGCCGACCCGCACGCCCGGTTGGAGCCGCTCTCGCGCACGCAGTGGGTCCCTGCCGAGTACGGCCTGTACGAGACGAGCAACGTCGCCTACGCGGCCGAGTCCTTCCGGGCAGCAGGGGGGTTCGACACCGGCTTCGCCGCCGAGGTCGCCCGCGTGCTCGGCCCGCGCTTCGGGCGCTACCCGTTCGGCGAGGACACCGAGCTGGCCTGGCGGGTCAAGCGGGCCGGCGGCCGGTCGCGGTTCGCGGCGGGCGCCGTCGTCGAGCACCACGTCTTCGAGCCCGACCGCTCCTACCTGCTGCGGCGGGCGGTCGTCGGCGCCGGCTGGCCGCTGCTGCTGCGGCGGGTCCCCGAGCTGGCCCCGCTGGTGCTCGAGCACGGCGTGCTGCTCGGCGCGCAGCGGCGGCGGGTCCTGCTGGCGCTGGCCGGTGC
>JAOPVV010000388.1 GCA_025966005.1 Frankiales bacterium | reverse complement strand
GACGCGGCCGCGAGCGCGGCGCTGGAGGCCGGTCCGGCCGGCCGGGAGGGCGTGGAGAACGACCTGTCACGGGCGCTGAGGAGCGCCGTGCCGCTGCTGCCGCCCGACCCGGTGCTGGCCGAGCTGGCCACCGCGGCCACCCGGGTCGGGCTCGCGCGGTCGTTCCACAACGCCGCCGTCCGTGACACCCGGGGGGTGCGCATGCGCCGGATCCCGCGCGCGCTCCGGCTGGCCGGGCACCGCGAGCTGCCGCAGTACTTCGAGATCGACGACACCAAGATCGCCGTCTAGACAGGGCATCTGGTTCGGCCTGTCCTCACCCTGGGCGAGACCTGCAGCACGTACCGTCGTCGCCGTGAGAGCTCTCCCGCCGCCGGTCCGGAACGTCCCCACCCCCCTCGCCCTGGCCCTCGCGGCCGCGCTGCTGGCCGGCTGCGGGAGCAGCCCCGCGCCGGCGGCCGACCGGCCCGTCAGCCCCTCGCCGGCCGCCGTGGCCAGCCCCGCCGCCAGCGCGGCGCCGTCCGCCGTCGTCAAGCCCGTCGTGAAGGCGGTCGTGGGCGACCCGCTGACAGGGCGTCCGAAGGCCCCCGGCGGCTCGGTCGTCGCCGTCAAGATCGACAACTCGCCGCTGGCCCGGCCGTACCACCGCGGGCTCGACGAGGCGTCGGTGATCTACCAGGAGCTCATGGAGGGCGGGTCGAGCCGTTTCCTCGCGATCTACGCGCCGGCCACCGGCAACGAGGTCGGCCCGGTCCGCAGCGTGCGCGAGGGCGACCTCGAGCTGCTCCAGCAGTACGGCAAGGTCGCGCTCGCCGGCTCGGGCGGCAACACCGGCGTGCTCGCGACCTTCGCCCAGGCGGCCAAGGAGGGCCGGGTGCTCGACGCGAACTTCGAGGTCCTGCCCGGGCCGTACCGCCGCGCCGAGCGCCGGCGCGACGCCTACAACTTCTTCACCTCGCCGCAGAAGATCGACCAGGCCAAGCCGGGCGGCGCCAAGGTCAAGGACGTCGGCCTGCGCTTCGGCCCGCTCGCGCCGACCGCCGGCTTCCCGGCGCAGACCGTCAGCGTGTCGTTCTCGCCGATCAGCCGGGTGCGCGTCGAGTACGACCCGAAGGGCGGGCGCTACGCCGTCTACCAGGACGGCGACCGGATGAAGGACTACGCGCCGACCAACGTCGTCGTCCAGCAGACGAAGATCACCAACAGCCGCTACGTCGACGTCGTCGGCAACCCGACGCCGTTCACCACGACCATCGGCTCCGGGTCGGTCACGGTCCTGCGCGACGGACGGCGGCTGTCCGGCACCTGGCGCCGGCTGGTCGGCGACACCGGCACCCGGTTCCTCGACGACAAGGGACGTGACCTTCCCCTCAAGCCCGGCGCGACGCTGGTGCTGCTGGTCCCGGCGGGCAGGTCGCTGCAGGTCGGCTGACCTACGCTGGGAGCCCCACGACCTGAGGATCTGAGATGCCCACCGACGACGCGACCACCCCCGTTCTCGGCACCGACCGCGTGAAGCGCGGCATGGCCGAGATGCTCAAGGGCGGCGTCATCATGGACGTCGTCGACGCCGAGCAGGCCCGCATCGCGGAGGAGGCCGGGGCCGTCGCGGTCATGGCGCTCGAGCGCATCCCGGCCGACATCCGCCGCGACGGCGGCGTCTCGCGCATGAGCGACCCCGACATGATCGAGGGCATCAAGTCCGTCGTGTCCGTGCCCGTCATGGCCAAGGCCCGCATCGGCCACTTCGTCGAGGCGCAGGTCCTGCAGGCGATCGGCGTCGACTACGTCGACGAGTCCGAGGTGCTCACCCCGGCCGACTACGCCCACCACATCGACAAGCGGCCGTTCACCGTGCCCTTCGTCTGCGGGGCGACCGACCTCGGCGAGGCCCTGCGCCGCATCTCCGAGGGCGCCGCGATGATCCGCTCCAAGGGCGAGGCGGGCACCGGCGACGTCAGCCAGGCCACCCGCCACATCCGCACGATCCTCGGCGAGATCAGGCGCCTGACCGTGATGGACGAGGCCGAGCTGTTCGATGCCGCCAAGCTCATGGCCGCCCCGATCGACCTGGTGCGCGAGACCGCCGAGCTCGGCCGCCTGCCCGTCGTGCTGTTCACCGCCGGTGGCGTGGCGACCCCTGCCGACGCGGCGATGATGATGCAGCTCGGCACCGACGGCGTGTTCATCGGCTCCGGCATCTTCAAGAGCGGCGACCCGGCCCGGCGCGCCCGCGCCTGCGTCGAGGCCACGGCCTACTTCACCGACGCCGAGCGGATCGCGAAGGTCAGCCGTGGCCTGGGCGAGGCGATGGTCGGCATCGCCGCCGACAGCCTCGGCGCCGGCGACCTGCTGGCCGACCGGGGTTGGTAGCCCCGCTCGTCGGGGTGCTGGCGCTGCAGGGCGACGTGCGCGAGCACGACCGCGCCCTGCAGGCCGTCGGCGCGCGGACCGTCCACGTCCGCCGGGTCGACGACCTCGACGGGCTCGACGGGCTGGTGCTGCCCGGCGGCGAGTCGACGACGATCAGCCGGCTGCTGGACGTCTTCGAGCTGCGCGAGCCGCTGCGCTGCGCGGTCCGCGGCGGCCTTCCCGTCTACGGCTCCTGCGCCGGCATGATCCTGCTCGCCGACACGGTGCTCGACGGCCGTGCGGACCAGCAGGGGATCGGCGGGCTCGACGTCGTCGTGCGCCGCAACGCCTTCGGCCGCCAGGTCGACAGCTTCGAGGCCGACCTGGCCTTCACCGGCGTCGGCGACGTCCACGCCGTGTTCATCCGGGCCCCCTGGGTCGAGTCGACGGGGGAGGGCGTGCAGGTGCTGGCCGCCGTCGGCGCTGAGCACCCCGCCGCGGGTAGGGTCGTCGCCGTCCGTCAGGGCCCCGTCCTGGCGACCTCGTTCCACCCCGAGCTGACCGGTGACCACCGCGTCCACGGGCTCTTCGTACGACTGGTGAAGGAGGCGCGCGGATGAGCGGCCACTCCAAGTGGGCGACGACCAAGCACAAGAAGGGTGCGATCGACGCCAAGCGCGGCAAGCTCTTCGCCAAGCTCATCAAGACGATCGAGGTCGCGGCCAAGACCGGCGGTGGCGACCCCTCCGGCAACCCGCGCCTCGCGGACGCCATCTCCGGCGCCAAGCGCCTGTCGGTGCCCGCCGACAACATCGAGCGCGCGATCAAGCGCGGCAGCGGTGAGCTCGGCGACGCCGCCTCGTACGAGGAGATCATGTACGAGGCGTACGGCCAGGGCGGCGTGGCGATCCTCGTGGAGTGCCTCACCGACAACCGCAACCGCGCGGCCGCCGAGGTCCGCACTGCCATCACCCGCAACGGCGGCACCCCCGCCGACCCCGGCTCGGTGTCCTACCTGTTTGGCCGCAAGGGCGTCGTGACGCTCACCAAGACCCAGGGCCTGACCGAGGACGACGTGCTGGTGGCCGTCCTCGACGCCGGTGCTGAGGACGTCAACGACCTCGACGAGGTGTTCGAGGTGGTCTGCGAGGCCACCGACACCCACGCCGTCCGGCTCGCCTGCGCCGACGCCGGGCTCGACGTGCAGAGCGCCGACATCGCCTGGATCCCCACGCTGAGCGTGCCGCTCGAGGACGACGTCGCCGTCAAGGTGCTCAAGCTCGTCGACGCCCTCGAGGACCTGGACGACGTGCAGAACGTCTGGGCCAACTTCGACGTCAGCGACGAGGTGCTCGAGCAGGTCGGGTAGGTCTTGCTTCCCAAGACACCCTTCGTGGTGCACGATCATGGCGGTTGAGAACGCAGCCGTACCCGGGTCCTGCCGGGACCTGCGGCCCTGTCCTGCCGTTCGGCCCTGGGACCCGGTCTGCCTGCCTACCCCTTGACGTCGCGGAGGCCCCCGTGGACAGCGTCCCCACCCGTCGGTCCGAGATCGACCTCGTGTCCCGGCAGCTCGCCGGCATCCGGGCGTGGACGGCTGACCAGCACACCGACGACCGCGACCGGACCATGACGCTCACGCGGGAGATGCGCCTGGACGCCGCGAGACGGCTCGACGCCCGCCGGCGAGAGCAGGCGGCGGTCCTGGCCCGCGCGGCTGAGCACCTGAGCGCCAGCGGTCAGGTCCTGGCGAGCCGGGTGCCCCTGCGGGCCGTCCTCGCCCACCGCAACACCTGGCTGCGCGACCGCGTCGCCGCCGGTCTGCGCGCGGCCGGCGTCGAGGTCGTCGGGGAGTTCGAGGACGGTGCCGACGCCGCCGGGACCGTGGTGGTGGAGCAGCCCGACATCGTCCTGGTCGAGGACCGGCTGCCGACCGTGCCGGGACTCGAGGTCGTGCGGCGGGTGCGGCTGTACTCGCCGAACACGCTGGTCGGCGCACAGGTGATGGACGGCGACGGGGTCGGCGACGCGCTCGACGCCGGCGCGCAGGCGGTCTTCACGCGCCGCACGCCACCCGGAGACATCGCCAAGGAGCTCCTGCGCTGCCTGGCCGAGCGGCCGGAGCAGCCGGTCGTCGTCTAGTCGGACGGTCTCGGCGGGTCCTCCGGCGGCGTCGCGCCCTCGGCGACCTCCCGCTCCGCCTGCGCGAAGGCCCGGTCGCAGGCGGCGCGCCGGCGCA